>JADGQV010000137.1 GCA_017881465.1 Gemmatimonadaceae bacterium | reverse complement strand
TACTGCGCAACGATTTCGGCAACAGCAACCTCGCCGTTAACGTGGAGCTCAAGGGCCTCCGCGGCGGAAGCGGCAAGAATAACGCGTTCGGCATCGGTGCGAGGCTGGAGCTTCGAGCGGGTGATATCTACCAGACGCGCGTCGCCACCGGTCGCGTGACACACTTTGGCCTGGGGCCGCACGTCAAGGCCGACGTGCTCCGCGTGGAGTGGCCGAACGGCGTGCCGCAGACCGTATACTTCCCAGGATCCGACCAGGACGTGGTCGAGCGCGAAATGCTCAAGGGGTCATGCGCGCTTGCGTATACATGGGACGGGAAGCGCTTCCGGTTCGTGACCGATGCGATGTGGCGCAGCGCGTTGGGAATGCCGCTCGGCCTCATGGGCAGCACTAGCGCCTTCGCTCCGGCGGGCGCGTCGCAGGAATACCTGCGCATTCCGGGGGATGCACTCCAACCGCGCGACGGACGCTACATTCTCCAGCTCACCGAGGAGCTTTGGGAGACGGCGTACGCCGATCAGGTCAAGCTGCTTGCCGTTGACCACCCGGATTCAGTAGACGTGTTCGTGGACGAGCGCTTCGTCCCGCCTGGACCGGTGAGCCTCCGGATATTCCAGGTCGCGCGACGCTACTTGCCACTCTCCGCAACTGATGAACGTGGCCACGATGTCCTGCCGGCGTTGCGCGAGAGCGACGACGTGTACGTCTCGAATCTCACGCCGACGAAGTATCAGGGCGTGGTCGAGCCGCACGATCTCATCCTGGACTTGGGCGACGCCGCGGGCCGCCCTGGCACCTTTCTCTTCCTGCGCGGCTGGATATATCCCACCGACGCCAGCATCAACGTCGCGCTCTCGCAGCAATCGTCGATCAAGCTCGCCACGCCTTCCCTCGAGGTGCGCGACGCGAGCGGCCGGTGGCGCACGGCGATCGCGAGTATTGGCTTCCCATCGGGCAAGGACAAGACAATGGTCGTGGACCTGGCTGGGAAGTTTCCGACCGCCGATCATCACGTACGCATTCGCACGAACATGCAGATCTACTGGGACCAGGCGTTCGTCGCTCGCGATCTCGCAAGCAACGCGGCGAAGATCACGACGCTGGCGCCCCTGTCGGCCGATCTCCATTCCCGCGGCTTCTCCCGCATGTATCGCAAGGGCGGCCGCTACGGGCCGTACTGGTTCGCCTACGACGACGTGGAGAAGGAGTCACCCTGGCGACCAATCGAGGGCGCCTTCACGCGCTTCGGCGACGTGCTGCCGCTGCTCCGGGATCCAGACGACATGTACGTGATCATGGGCGCCGGGGACGAGGCGACCATTCAGTTCGATGCAAGCTCCGCGAACTCGCTGCCGCCGGGCTGGAAGCGCGATTTCCTGCTCTACACCGACGGGTGGATCAAGGACTCCGATCTGAACACGGCCTTCGGCACCACCGTGGGCCCCCTGCCATTCCACGGCGTGAAAGCATACCCCTATAGGTCGGCGGAGGCGTACCCGACTGACCCACGGCACCAGCGCTACCTCCGGGAGTACGACACGCGCGTCGTGAAGGGGCGCGTGTCGCCGCAGTGATCTACGAAGGCTATACTCTGATCCGTGCCGCACCGACCCCGCCCCGCCGTTAGGCGCGCCATCATTGCCGTGCCCTTTCTGGCAGCTATCCTGCTCGCGATGCGACTGGATGGCGGGCCGAGTCGGGCGGTCGCGGACGCTGCGCACCCCGGCTTCGTGCTGCGTGACGAGACTGCGGCGGCCGGCATTCACTTCGTGCACCACCGGCCGACCTTCGATCCAAAGATCGCGGGCATCGAGCCACACGTAGCGGCGCTGGGAGCATCGGTGTCCGTCGCCGACTTCGACGGCGACGGAAGGCCCGATCTGTACTTCACCAACAGCCGCTTCGGCGAGCCTAACGCCCTCTACCGCAACAAGGGCGACGGCACGTTCGAGGAAGTCGCTGCGAGCGCGGGGCTCGCGGATCTCAACCGGCCGGGGGAGGGCGTGTCGATGGGCGCGGTGTGGGGCGACTTCGACAACGACGGCCGCGAGGATGTGCTTGTGTACCGCTACGGTTATCTGGCGCTGTTCAGAAACGTCGATGGCCGCCACTTCGAGGACGTCACAGCCCAGGCGGGGTTACACCGCTGGGTAAACAGCAACGGCGCGATCTGGCTCGATTACGATCACGACGGCCTGCTCGATCTCTACGTCACGGCGTATTTCCGCAGCGACATCGACCTGTGGCATCTTACGACGACGCGGATCATGCACAACAGCTTCGAGTTCGCCACCAACGGCGGGAAGAATCTGCTCTTTCACAATCTGGGTGGCGGCAAGTTCGAGGACGTGACCGACAAGATGGGCGTCGGCAGCACACGTTGGTCGCTGGCCGCCGCGTCGGCCGACTTCAACGGCGACGGATGGCCGGACATCTATCTCGCGAACGATTACGGCCCCGAAGAGCTGTATCTCAACGACCGCGGGCGCAGGTTCGTTCTGACAACCGCTGGTCTCGAGAGCGAATCCAAGAGTGGCATGTCGGTAGCCCTGGGCGATGCATACAATCGAGGCCGGCTCGATGCGTTCGTCACCAACATCTCCGAGCGCGGATACCTCTTTCAGAACAACAACCTGCGCTTGAACGAGATGCCCGAGGCGGGCCGGTTCCGTAACGTCGCCGAAGGCGAGATCGCCGACGCGGGCTGGGCGTGGGGCTCGCAGTTCGGCGATCTCAACAACGACGGCGCCAACGAGCTCTTCGTCGCCAACGGGTTCATCTCGGCGGATCGCCAGAAGAGCTACTGGTACGCGATGTCGAAAATCGCCGGCGCCAACGGCCGATTCTTCGAGGACGCCGCAACCTGGCCTCCCTTCGGGAACGCGAGTCTTTCTGGTTACGAGCGTTCGCGAGTGTACCTCAATCGCGGAGTCGCCGGGTGGGTGGATGTGGCGAAGAAGGTCGGCGTGACGGACTTGTACGACGGCCGCGCGGTGGCGCTCGCTGACCTCTCGAATCGCGGCGCGGTGGACGTGATCGTCGCGAACCAGAACCAGCCGGCGGTGCTGTATCGCGACTATCCTGACAGCACCAGGCACTGGATCGCCTTCAGGCTCGTCGGCACGCGCAGCAATCGCAGTGCGATCGGCGCCGAGGTGGTGCTCGAGTCGGGAGATCTCAGGCAGCGGCGGATCGTCGACGGCGGATCGGGATTCGCGAGCCAGAACGACCGGCGGCTGCACTTTGGGCTCGGGGTTAGGGAGTGGGTGGACCGCGTCGTCATCTACTGGCCGTCAGGGACACGGCAGATACTGCCGCGTCCTCCTATAGACCGCTTCGTCACCGTCACCGAGCCCGAGCGGTGACGCCATGAGCGACGCGACACACGCGACCGCCGCGGAGCGGAATGCGCTCGTGCGATTGTGGCAGCGCGGAAGCAAGATCGATCCCCGCTATCTCATAGCTTTTCTCATCACGCTGGTGCTGGCGGCGGCGCAGCTCCGCTACCAGATGGTCGGCGGCTACGACCGGCTCGTGCTGGCGCTTGCGGTGTGTACGGCGACCGAGGCGCTGCTCTCCTGGTTCGACCGCGGCAAGATCGTCAACCTGCTGAGCGCCTATATCAGCGGCATCAGCCTGACGCTGCTCATCAAGCCGCAGGGCGGTGCGCTCTGGCCGTTCGCGCTCGGCGGCTTTCTGGCGATCTCGTCCAAGTACGTCTTACGCTATCGCGACAACCATCTCTGGAATCCGACCAACTTCGCGATCACCGCACTGCTGCTCGCCGCGCCGGACCGCGTCTCCGTGCTCAGCCACCAGTTCGGCAACGACATGGCGACCAACCTGGTAATCTGGATCTTCGGACTGGTCATCGCCGCGCGAGTGGGCGTCCTCCACATCACGCTCACGTATGTCGCGAGCTTCCTGCTGCTGAACACCGCGCGCGCGGCGGCGCTCGGCCAACCGGTGCTCCCGGAGATCGCACCGATCACTGGGCCGATGTATCAGCTGTTCGTCTTCTTCATGATCACCGACCCGCGTACCGTGGTGCGCGGGCGGCGGCGACAGATCGTCGTGGCGGTCCTGATCGCCTTGATGGAGACGTTGATCCGGTTCGCCTCCGACAAGGGATGGCCGCTGCCGACGGCGTTCAACGCGGCTCCTGCGTTCCTCGCCCTGGCGATAGTCGGTCCCATAGCGAAGTGGCTCGACCTGCGACGGCTTCGCTACAAGTAACCTTCTTTAGAAGGAAGTGTCCGGCCCTGGTGATTGTGAACAATGTCGCACCCTACATGCGCTGAATGCTCACCTGGCCGGTGTGAGAACGATGTTTCTGTACTCGATCGGCCCGTGATCACCCTGAAGGTATAAGGGCCCGGGCGCGCCTTCGTTGCTGTCCAGCGCGCCGCCGGTGATGCCTGGGATCTCCTGATTGCAGATCACCATTTTCCCGTTCGCGACGACCGTCACCATCCGGCCGACGAGCGTGATGTCGTAAGTCTGCCATTGCCCGGCCGGCCTCGCCGCGATTTCACTCGGCGAGATGAATCCATAGATGCCGCTGAAGCGATCGTTCGCCGGCTCGGTACCGAAATCATCCTGAATCTGCACTTCGTGGCGCCCGCGGAGGTAGATGCCGCTGTTGCTCTCCTTCGGATAGCGGAACTCGATGTGCAGCTTGAAATCACCGAATGTCCGCTCGGTCACGATGTTGGCGCCGGAGCGCGGACTGCTGAGGACGCCATTGCTCACGGTCCACTGATTGGGGCTTCCCATTGCCCTCCAACCGCCGAGATCGTTCGCGTGCAACAACTTGATCGGCGCGCCCCAGACCGGGGTCGCAGGGGGGACGCGCAGTGGCGCGCGGACGGCAGTCCAGCCATAGGACTTTCCATCCGGGAAAGTCATGCGCCCGGCGAGCCGATCCCCTTGCAGGCGTCCCTCGACGGCGAGATCACCGTTTCCATCCTCCCACTGTGGTGGCACGGAAAAGCGCAGGGAATCCCCGCTGGCGTTGATGCGCGAGATCGGCCGCGCGCTGCCGACAATACCGACGATACGCCCGACGACGGCGTCGCGACCGGACCGCTCGATCTCGAGCCACGACGGACGGGGCCCGTCGGGCGTGGTGATGGTGATGTCCCAGCGTCCAAGCATGCGCTCGTTGAAGTCCACCAGCTTCGAGGATGCACCCGACGCGGAATATCCCGTGGCCGGCAGCGCCAGCGCGAGCAGCAATACCGATTGACGAAACAATTTCTCCTCCTTCAGGCGTGGGATGCCCATTCCTTCTCTCCGGGCGTGTAGGGCACGCACGGATCGTAACGCCCCGGTGATTCCACGTAGCGGAGCGCCTGCGTCGCCCCGATCTCAGAAGTGAAATACCCGAGGAGGGCGAGCTCCTTCATCATGCGGAAATAGTGCGTCGGCGGGTTCTTGGCTGCCGTCGTCGCTGCCCCGGCATCCGTACCAGTCGACCCTTCCTTCTGCACATCGGTCAACCGGGCGAGCGACCTCTTGCGCTGCTCATCCTCGAGCGCTTGGGAGTAGGATCTCTGGTCGCGATCGATCGCCGTGAGCACCGCCAGCCGCTGCTCGGGCGTCGCCTTCATGAAAGAGACGTTGTAAGCCTTCTGCGTGGCGTCGTCGATCTTGCGCATTCCGTCGCGAAAGATCTTCTGGTCGTCCGGGT
>JADGQV010000136.1 GCA_017881465.1 Gemmatimonadaceae bacterium | reverse complement strand
GTGCTGGCGAAACGGAAATCTCCGGATACGGCGTGCGAGCGGATCGTCGTCACGTCAGGCACGCCGCGAGCCTGTGGCTGCAAGCCGACCACGTAAACGCCACCCGCGTAGTCGTGACCGGCCGTCATCAACGCCTCGGTGAGCACGAACGGCGCCGCGGTCACCACGCCGGGCTGCTTCCGCACCTTCTCGAGCACCTGCGGCCAGTCGGTGATCTTGAGATCCTCGCCGTAGCTGAGAACACGGATGTCGGGACTGCCAACCAGGATCTTCTCACGGAGGTCGTGCTGCAGTCCGTTCATCACTCCTATGATCACGATCAGCGCGCTCACGCCCACCAGCACTCCGCCGATGGCGATGATGCTGATCAACGAGAGCAGCTTGGATCCTCGGCGGCTCCGCAGGTATCTCCACGCAATCTGTAGCTCGAGCTTGGTCACTCTGGTCTCATCGTCGGAAAAAGAATCACATCGCGAATGTTCGTCGCGCCGGACAGGTACATGAACAACCGGTCAATACCTATTCCTACCCCACCCATGGGAGGCATGCCGTATTCCATGGCGCGCAGATAATCCTCATCTACGCCGGCAGCCTCTTCATCGCCCGCGGCGCGGAGCTTCGCCTGCGCCTCGAAGCGCCGGCGTTGGTCCAGCGGATCGTTCAGCTCGCTGAAGGCGTTGGCCATCTCCTTCCCGTTCGCGAACAGCTCGAACCGCTCCGTGAGCTTGGGGTTTCCGCGCTTCGGCTTCGCCAGTGGCGACAGCTCCACCGGGTAGTCCACGACGAACGTCGGCTCCACGAGCTTCGATTCGACGAGCGCCTGGAACATTTCGTCCAGCAGCTTCGGGCGACTCAGGCCTTCCGGTTTTTCTACACCAACGCGGTTCGCAAGTGCGCGCAGCGACCCATCGTCGAGCGCCGCCACGTCTACGCCGGCCGCGGCGTTGAGCGAAGGAATCCACTCGACGCGCGGGAACGGCCGCCGAAACGTGGGAACGTTCGCGGCGAGCTCCGGCACCGACCGGACAGCCTCCGCCGTTCTCTCGAGCAATTGTTCGACCAGATCCATCATCGCCGTGTAGTCGGCGTACGCCTGGTAGAACTCCAGCATCGTGAACTCGGGATTGTGCGTGCGATCAATTCCCTCGTTCCTGAAGTCGTGACCGATCTCGTACACGCGCTCCAGCCCGCCGACGACGAGCCTCTTGAGATAGAGCTCATCGGCGATGCGCAGATACAGCGGCATGTTGAGCGCGTTGTGAACCGTCGTGAACGGACGCGCCGCGGCTCCCCCGTAAAGCGGCTGGAGAATCGGCGTCTCCACCTCCAGAAAATCCCGCTCGTCGAGAAAGGAGCGGATCGCGCGCGTGAGGCGCGACCGCGCGACGAACAGAGCGCGGACCTCGGGATGCACCGCCAGATCCGCGTAGCGCTGTCGATAACGCTGCTCAGGATCGGCGAATCCGGAGTGGCGAACGATCTGACCGTTGACCTCTTCTTCCTTGCCGAATGGCAGCGGACGGAGCGATTTCGCCAGGATCTCGACGCGGTCCACGCGCACCGTAACTTCACCGGTGCGAGTGCGAAAGAGCGGACCGTGCACGCCGATGATGTCGCCGAGATCGAAGTGCGCGAGGAGCGAGTACATCTTTTCGCCCAGCTGGTCCTTCTTGAAATAGAGCTGAATCTTTCCGGTGGAATCGGCAAGGTGCGCGAACGTCGTCTTGCCGTGCGAGCGCCAGGCGACGATCCTGCCCGCGAGGCTCACAGCCGGCCCCTCTTCGGCGGTGCCGAGCAGCGACTGGGCGTCGCTCGCAGAGTGCCGGCGGTCGAATCCGTACGCGTACGGCGCCACGCCGGCCGCCTCCAGCGCTTCAAGCTTCTCGCGACGCGCTTGTAGAACGAAGTTCAGCTCGTCGGTCACGCTGCCGCCGTGGTCGAGCCGCCGCCCTGCTTCAGGTATGCCTCGATAAACGGATCGATCCCGCCATCCATCACTTTCTGGACGTCGGGGATCTTGAGCTCGGTGCGATGGTCGTTCACCATCGTGTACGGCTGGAAAACGTAGCTCCTGATCTGGCTGCCGAAGCTCACGTCGGATTTCGTCGCGTCCAGCTCCGCCTTGTGCGCGTCGCGCTTCTCAACCTCCGCCTGATAGAGCTTGTTCTTCAGCATCTTCATCGCGGTTGCCTTGTTCTTGAATTGCGACCGCTCCGCCTGCGAGCCAGCGACTGTCCCCGTCGGGAGGTGCGTGATGCGGACCGCGGAGCTCGTCTTGTTCACGTGCTGGCCACCGGCGCCCGAGGCACGATAGACGTCGATCCGCAGATCCTCGTCGCGAAGCTCGATGTTGATCTCCTCGTTCACGACCGGGTAGACGAACACCGACGCGAAGCTCGTGTGGCGTCGCGCATTCGCATCGAACGGTGAGATTCGAACGAGGCGGTGCACCCCCGTCTCCGGCCGCAGGAATCCGAATGCATAGTGTCCTCGGATCTCGAGCACTGCACCCTTGATCCCCGCTTCTTCGCCCTCGCTCTCGTCAAGGACGCCGACTTCGAAGCCGCGCCGTTCGGCCCAGCGGATGTACATCCGCATGAGCATCTGCGCCCAGTCCTGCGCTTCCGTTCCGCCAGCGCCGGCGCTGATCTCGAGCTGCGCGTAGCGAAAATCGTCGGGACCGCGGAGCAGCGATCTCACCTGGAACGATTCGACGTCGTCGTGGACGCGCGTGATCTCGGCGTCGAGCTCTCGCTCCATCTCGGGCTCAGAGCCGTCCTGCAGGAGCTCATCGAGCTCGAGCGCGCTGTCGACGCGTCCGCTCAGCTTGTCGTATGGGTCGAGCCAATTGCGCAGCGATTTCACTTCCTGCAGCGTCGCTTGCGCCTTCTCCTGGTTGTTCCAGAAGCCGGGATCGGCCATCTCAGCGTCGAGTGCGCTCAGGCGGGCGCGCTTACCGTCGATGTCAAAGATACCTCCGCAGCTCGGCCAGTCGCTCTCTGCTCTGCTTCAGACCGCGACCGCGTTCGCTTTCCGCCATTTACCCGGGCCCCCGAGGCCTAGAAGATTTTCTTGCCGGCAGCCAGCACTTCGTTCAGTGCTTCCTGAAAGTAGGTGGTGCTCTCCGCCAGCTGTTGACCTACCTGCGCAATATACTCTTCGAAGCTCTTTTTTATCTCCTCTCGAAAGAGCTGCTTGAGCGTCCCGTCGCGAAGGCCTTCCGCGTGCTTGGCGGGATGGTAGGTGATAATGTCCGAGACCAGAGCGCGCGCGAGCCTCTTGGCGCGCTGGTTTGGATCCTTGGAGAGAAACGGGTTGAGTGGGCGTCGCGGCCCGCCATCACCCGCTGCGGGGGATGCGCCGGGCGGCTTCGCTGGTGGACGCGGAGTCGTCGGAGGCCTGGTTGGAGACCCTGACGGAACGAACGGCGGCGCTGTTGGCCCTGAGGCCCCTGGCGAAGCAGGCGGACCGACTGGGCGAGCTGGAGAAAGCGGAGTGAACTCCGGCAATCCGGATGAAGGCGAAGGAGGTGTCGCCGTCGCCGTTACCGAAGCTTGCTCCATCGATTCCGGTCTCGACCGGGGCGCTGCCGGAGTCTCCACGGCGCGCGGCGGCGGAGGCGGCGGGGCCGGGCGCTGCGCTGGAGGAGCGGCGGGGGCGCGCTGAGATGCGGACCCGAACGGAGGCGGATCCCAACCGCCCTGGCCAGCAGGCGCAGAGCGCGGGCCATCCTGAGATCCGGATTCCGGAGGCAGGGCTACCGGGCGCTCGCCTCCGCCGGAAGCCGTCGTCTGGCCGGTCGGTGCGGGAATGGAGATGACACCGCTGCACACCGAGCACCGCGCGCGCACACCCGAGGGAGGAACCTTGGCGGGATCCACTCGGAAGATGGAGCGACAATCCGGGCAGCTGACGTTCATTCACTCTCTCCGATCTTGCGTACATCGCGAATCGCCGGCAACGGTTCCTGCGGCGTTACACGCTCATCGCTGCGTCTGTCAACAGTATAAACTGAGCCAGGAAGGCTCTTGGCGTACGTTTTCATCTCGGTCGCAAGTTGGCTCGCTTGGCGGGCGGAGGTCAATGTTCGCCGGAGATTGGTTACCACTCCGATCGAAAGCGTCATCAGCGGAACCCGATCGAGGTGTCCTCTCCGGTCCTTCCCGAAAAAGTAGCCGGCGCGCCGATCCTGCTCCGAATACTGGTAAGGAGCGAGAAGGTCGAAAGTCGCTACGATCTCTCCGCACACCGACGGAATCGAATTGTAAGGTATGATGAAGATAAAGTCGTCGCCGCCGATATGCCCGATGAATCCGTCTTCGCCGCAAGTTCCCTTCACGACGTCGTGAAGGAGCTTGGCGAGAATCCGGATCACGCGATCGCCCTCGTTGTAGCTGTAACGATCGTTGAACTCCTTGAAGTGATCGAGGTCGGCGTAGCAGACAGCGAAGGCTTCGCCAAGAGCGAGGCGCCGGCCGATTTCGGATTCGATCGCGGAGGTCCCGGCGAGGCGGGTCGACGGGTGCACGATCAGGTCGCGCTCCGACCGGATCAGCATTGCCGTCAGTCGTCGCACCGCTTCCGGCGCCTGCATTCCGTCACGAATGACTTCGTCGGCGCCGGCATCGAACGCCTCTGAAAGCTCCTCGTTCTTCTTGGCACACAGCACCGCGCAGGGTACGACCGCCGTGTAGGAGTCCTTCTTCAACCGGTGAACGGCGGCGAGAACGGGTCCCGCCGCCCGGCGCGCATCGAACACGACGAAGCGCGGACGCGCGCGCAGGCCGATCGACATCAGCTCGTCAGCCGAGCTGAGAGTGACGATCGAAGCCTGCTGCGCATCGATCCAGGCGCTTACGTGCGCCGGGAGAGAAGCACCGTCAGGTGAGAAGTGTATCGCGTTTGGCTGCTGCAAATCGTTGGCTTTCCGGGTGGACGATGATTCCGGTCTGTCAGAAGAAAAAGAACGCAACTCCGAGCACAGCATACGCGAGAAGAAGCAAGGCTCCCTCGAGCCAGTTCGTTTCCGCGTCCCTGATCACGGAGGACGTTACTAAAACAGCCAATGCGATGCTCGCCACCTCCATGGTGGTGAAGGCGAGATCCATCGGCTGATGAAACACCATCCCGAGAAGAACCAACAGCGGCGCGATCAGCAGCGCCACCTGGATGCTGGAGCCGATGGCGATGTTGAGCGCGAGATCCATGCGGTTCCGCATCGCCATGATGATTGCCGAGCTGTTTTCGGCTGCATTGCCGATAATCGGAATCAGGATCAGTCCGACGAAGAACTCGGACAGGCCCAGCACCTTCACCGCCTCCACAGTAACCGAAACGAGAACCTCCGCCACCACGCCGATGGTGACGGCAGCGGCGAGCAGGATTCCCATTGCCTTCTTTGACGACCATTTTGGGGCTACAGTCACGCCTGGACCCTGGTCGCTCCTGAAAGAGGAAGAGTGCGTCCAGAGGGAAAACACCAACCAGGCCACATAGCCGGCGATCAGAAGCCACGCCACGTAGTGGGACATTCGCACCGTCGCCGCCCTCTCTGGATCCGGGTGCAGCCCGTAAAAGAGCGCCGGTACCACCAGCCCGAACACGGCGATGAGGAGCACCGTCGTGCTCGACCCCGCCAGGTTCCGGTTGAACTTCTGCACCTTGAACTTGAGCCCCCCGGCGAAGAGCGCGATCCCGAGGACGAG
>JADGQV010000055.1 GCA_017881465.1 Gemmatimonadaceae bacterium | reverse complement strand
TCCGCATCGAAGGCAACGCCGACGACAGCGGCTCCGACGAGTACAACATGGCGCTAAGTCAGCGTCGTGCCGCAATCGTCAACCGTTATCTGACGGACCGCGGAATCGATGCGTCGAGAGTTCAGATCGTGAGCTACGGCGAAGAGAGACCCGCCTGCAAGACTGCGCGCGACGAGGATTGCCGCGCGAAGAACAGGCGCGACGAGTTTGTGATTCTATCGGGAATGTAGATCTCCTGAAAGCAAAAACGCCCCGTCCGGTTCGCCGGCGGGGCATTTTTATTTTGAGCGCAAGCTCATGCGAGTGGCTGAATCATACGACCTACTGGCCGAACGACCTGATATAGGCAGCCACCGCGACCATCTGTGCGTGCGTCAGCTTGTCCTTGAAGGACTTCATGTCCTGGTTTTTTCCCTTCGTCAGCACTGTCACGACCGAATCGCCGGAGTGCGTGGCGAAGAACGCCGCATCGAACGTCACAATCTTCGGGAACATCGCCTTCATCGCCTTGGGCGGTGCGCCACGCACTCCGTGGCACTTCCGGCAATTTTCCTCGTACGGAGTCTTGCCTAGCGCTACTTGGCCAGTCCCTGCCGGCGAAACTCCCCCGCCCGTCACGACCGGTTCAGGCTTGGCGCGAGCCCTTGCCGCCTCCGCCTGCTTCAAGGAGTCCAGCCTCGCAGTTCTTGTCGCCTCGGCCTGCGCCAGCGCCTGTGCCCTTTTGATTGAATCTGCTCGTGCTGCCTCGGCCGCCTTCCTGGCCTTGTCAAGTCCAGGCAGTTCATTCTTCGGTGGAACCGCTTCCTTGATCTGCCCCTTCGGCGCTGGCTTTACCTGAGGTTGTGTAGCCATTGGCGGTTCGGCAATTGGCTCGGCGGGCTTAGTCACGCTCGTCTCCGCAGGCGCCTTAATCTGGCTTGCTGTGGTATCATTGCCCGCCTCCTTTCCGGCCTGCTGGCATCCAGACACGCTCATGGCGGCTAACGCTGCCAATACCAATAGACGATTAGACATGTTCATCTCCTGATTAGCTCCCATTCTCTTGAAGATCTCGCGCTTTGCGAAAGTAGCTGGGGGGAGACTCGAACTCCCGACCCCGGCATTATGAGTGCCGTGCTCTAACCAGCTGAGCTACCCAGCCATACTTCAAATCTGCGCAACTGTGTGACGCCGGTGAAGCGGCACAGGTTACTGACACAAACGGCCAGCCCTTTCGGGCCGGCCGCGTGCTTGAGTGGCGGGGGCGGGATTTGAACCCGCGACCTTCGGGTTATGAGCCCGACGAGCTACCAGGCTGCTCCACCCCGCGATGAGTTGAGCAATCTACGCTGCCGGAGCATCAAGTCAACCGATTGACGAGGCTTTCCGGGCGCTATTTTCGGTTGCCGTTACCAGGAGCCTCGCCAAACCGATAGAGAATCTCCTTGTCGCCGCGCACCATCCCGAATTCCTCGCGCGCGATCCGCTCCTGAGTGGCGCTGTCGCTCTTCACCAGCTTGAGGAACCGCCCCAGGGAATCGACCTGGCGCTGCAGCGAATCCACGTCGCGCGTGAGGATCCGCGTCCGGGAGTGCAGCACATAGAGATCCCGCGTGCTGTATTCCCCGCCCTGCACCGCGAAAAAAAGCGCGACGGCGATGAGCGCCCACCACACATACCGCTTCATCGAGCTACGTCAGACGCTTCATCGAGCTACTCCAAGCCGTAGATCGCGCCGCCCGGATATTCCGCCACTGCGCCAAGCTGCTCCTCGATCCGGAGGAGCTGATTGTATTTGGCCACACGGTCGGTGCGGCTCGCCGAGCCGGTCTTGATCTGCCCCGCCCCAGTCGCGACGGCGAGATCGGCGATGAAGGTGTCCTCCGTTTCGCCCGAACGGTGCGAGATGACCGACTGGTATCCGTTCGCTCGCGCCATCTCGATCGCCTCGAGCGTTTCGGTCAACGTTCCGATCTGATTGAGCTTGATCAGGATCGCATTCGCGACGTCGGATTCGATGCCGCGCGCGAGACGCTCGGTGCTGGTGACGAAAATGTCGTCTCCGACGAGCTGCAGGCGATCGCCAAGAGCCGCTGTCAGCTTCGCCCAGCCTTCCCAATCGTCTTCGGCAAGTCCGTCCTCAATCGAAACGATCGGATATTCGTCCAGCCACTTCCGGTACAACTCGATCATTCCGTCAGAGTCGAGAGTGCCGGCTCCGCTCTTCTTGAAGGTGTACGTTCCGTTCTTGTAGAGCTCAGATGCCGCGGGATCCAGCGCGATCGCCACTTCGCGCCCCGGCGCGTATCCCGCCGCCTCGATCGCCTCGACGACGACGCGCAACGCTTCCTCGTCGTTCTTGAGATCTGGAGCGAAGCCGCCCTCGTCACCAACTCCGGTCGAGAGCTTCCGCTTCACCAGCACCTTCTTGAGCGCGTGAAACACCTCCGCTCCCATGCGGAGCCCCTCACGGAAGCTCGTCGCGCCAACCGGAACGATCATGTACTCCTGGAAATCCACGGTGTTGGTTGCGTGCGCCCCGCCGTTAAGGATGTTCATCATCGGGACCGGGATCGTGCGCGCCATCGGACCACCGAGGTAGCGATAGAGCGGCAGCCCGACATCCATCGCCGCCGCGCGCGCCGTAGCCATCGAGACCGCGAGTATCGCGTTGGCGCCGAGCTTCCCCTTGTTGGGCGTGCCATCGAGCTCGATCATGGTGCGGTCGATCAAAATCTGATCGCCCGCCGGCAAACCGCTGAGCGCGGGACCGATGCGCTCTTCCACGCTCTGCACCGCCTGCTCCACTCCCTTCCCCATGTAGCGCTCGGCGTCTCCGTCTCGCAGCTCGAGGGCTTCGTGCTCTCCAGTGGACGCGCCGCTCGGCACAGCGGCCCGGCCGAATGCACCGCTGTCGAGCGTGACATCGGCTTCAATGGTGGGGTTTCCGCGGCTGTCCAGAATCTCGCGCGCCTTGATCTCTATTATGCCTGACATTTGCTGGTTGGAGGTTGGTGCTATCGTGTTTCGGTTGTATTCGTCTCGGACGAAACCATCTCGACCGATGAAGGAAGCCGCGATGCCATCGCGGGTAGCGCCTCGACACCGTACAGATCGCGCATCGCGTCGGCCATCCTCGTTCTCACGGTCTTCATCAGCGCTTCGCGGTGGTTGTAGTCGACACCGGTCGTGCTGATGGGTTCAAGCAAATGTATATCAATCGTCCCCGGATGAGCCCAAAGTGATCCTCTTGGCATGATCTCGATCGTCCCGTGAACGATGATCGGGACGATCGGCACTCCGGCGGCGATCGCCAGCACGAACGGGCCCTTCTTGAACGGGCGGAGTGGATACGCGTTTCCGCGCGTCCCCTCCGGAAAGACGACGACCGATTTGCCGCCGCGGATTCGCTCGGCCGCGACGTCAAGGGCGCCGAACGCGGCTTTCCGGTTCTCGCGCTGAATTTCGATCATCCCCACGGCGCGCATTGCGCTCCCGAAGATCGGCACCTTGAACAGCTCGGCCTTCGCGACGAACCTGTTGCGGGGCAACGTGCTGGCGAGCGAGGGAACGTCGAACCAGCTGACGTGGTTGGACGCGAAAATGTGGGGCTCGCCACCGCTCGCGTTCTCCATGCCGTGGACGCGTATCTTGACGCCGACGGCCCACAGCACCGCCGACGACCACCAGCGGGGGACGTTGTCGTAGATGCCGCCCGGCTCGTCCTTCACGCCGAGCAGCGCCGCAATGATGACTGTGAGACCGAGGAAGAAGGTCGCGACGACCGCGGTGGCGTAGAGAAGAATCGTTCGAAGAAAAGACATCATTTATCGCGAAAGTGGTCGAAGCCCGGGGGCGTGGTGATGCGCTCACCTCCCTGCATGAGAACAATACCTGTGGTACCGGCAACAACCCGGCCGATCTCCGTGAGATCGAGACCGAACTCCTCTGAAAACTGACCCGTGTCGATCTCCGGCGCGGTGACGACGATCTCGTATTCCTCCCCCGAGCTCGCCGCTTGCAGAGCCGAGACTCCATCGACACGCGGGATCCGTTCAGCATCGATCTCGATGCAGACTTTGCTCGCCGCCGCCAGATGGCCGACATCGGCCATGAGTCCGTCCGAGATGTCGATCGCCGACGTAGCTCCGCGCTCCGCGAGACCAATTGCGGGCTCGATCCTCGGCACTGGATTGGCGAAGCGCGCGCGGTCGCTTTCGGTCGGCTCGTTTCCCGCGCGCCAGGCGCGGACCGCGGCTGCGGGACCACCGAGGCGTCCGGTGACGTAAACGCGCTGGCCGACTTTGGCACCCGAGCGTGCAAGAGGACGCGACGCGCTGCCGAGCGCTGTAATCGTGAGCGAGAGATCCTTCCCCGAGGACAGGTCGCCACCGACAATCGGGCACAGAACCGCCGATGCGCCCTCGCGAATTCCGGTGGCGATCTCACGCGCCTCCTGCTTGTTGCCCTCCGGAAGCGTCAGCGCAATCAGAATCCCAAGCGGACGCGCGGCCATCGCGGCCAGATCGCTGAGTGACGCCGCTGTCGCGCGGTAGCCGATCTCGAAGCTGTTAAGCCAGTCGCGGCTGAAGTGAATGCCTTCCACCGATGTATCGGTGGTGACGACGAGGTGCTCCCCCATGGGAACGTCGAGGACGGCGGCGTCGTCGCCGATCCTTTGCGCGGCTTTGCCCCACTCGGCGAGAAGGATTCGAACGAGGTCGAATTCCTTGCCGGGCCCGAGGTCGATGTTGCGATCGTTGGTCGGCCTGTCGGGGCTCATCGCGCGACTGCCGGCAGCTCGGCCAGCACGGGAGCCTCGGGTGCCGGCTCGATTTCGTTCCAGGCGCGCGGGAGGGCGTAGAGTACGTCCTCCAGTGTAGTGCCGCGCACGTATTCGCAGAATTCCGCCGCGCGACCGTGCACCCACGCGGCGCAGGAGCCAGCGACGGTCGCGTCCTGCGTTTGCGCCAGCACGGTTCCGGCGATGCCGTCGAGAAGATCACCGCTGCCACCGGTTCCCAGCGCCGCAGTTCCTCTGGCGATTACGTGACGGTCTCCGTCGGGTGTGAAAATCACGGTTGGCGATCCTTTGAGGAGAACCGTGGCGCCGAGCTGGCGCGCGAGATCGAGACCTACATCGAACCTGTCGCCAGGAACTGTTTTCACATCGATGCCGGCGAGTCTCGCGAACTCAGCGACGTGAGGAGTGATGAGCGCGGGCCTTCCCTCGAGTAGTTTGCCCAGAGATTTGGCATCGCCCTCAAACACGTTGAGCGCGTCGGCATCGAGGAGTACGGGAACCTTCGAGTCGCGCAGGATTCGCTCGACGAGTGAACGCGTCTCGTTCGACTTGCCCAGACCCGGTCCGATCACTACAGCGTCGGCCCACTTCGAGATCTCGGCCGTGATCTGGTTTTCGCTCGAGGGCCACTCGGAGATGAGGGCGGAGGGTACGGCGGCCAGAACCGGGCTCACGTTTTCCGGCGCCACGAGAACTCGTACGAGGCCGATACCGCTTCTCAGGGCCGCACGTGACGCGAGCACGACCGCGCCCGGCATTCCCTTCCCGCCCCCGACCACTGCCAGGTGCTTACGGATTCCTTTGTGCGCGTCGAACCGAATGGGCGGAATGCGCGATCGCACCCACTCGCCGTCGACCAGAATCGGCAACGACGATTCTCGCGTCGCCCGCTCTTTTGTTGCGCGCGCCGACAGGTCGTCGAGCCCGATGTCCAGCGCCACGATCTCACCACAGCAGTCTCTCGCCAGTAGTAGCCCGCGCTTTATTCCGCCAAAGCTGAGAGTGACATCGGCGACGACGCACGTGGAGTGCTGGCCCGTCGTGGCATCGAGGCCGCTCGGGACATCCAGTGCGGCGACGTGCGCGCCCCGCCCATGCAATTCATTGATCGTCGCGATCGCTTCGCTCACGTTGCCGCGCGGATCTCCCTCGAAGCCGGTGCCGAGGAGCGCGTCGATGACAAGGGCGGCGTCGTCATCGAATGAGTCCGCAAGCTTCACCGAATCGATCGCCGCTTCTCTCTCCGTAACGGCGTCGGGCGATTTCGCTTTCGTGGCCTTCGCCACTTCGACGACCGTTACCTCTACGCCCCAGCGGGCGAGCGTGCCGGCGACGACCCAGCCGTCGCCTCCATTGTTCCCGGGACCCGTAAAGACGACGACACCGCTTCTCAGACGCTCGGAATAGCGCCGCGAAATCTCTCCCGCCGCCGCGGTACCCGCGCGCTGCATCAACACGCGTGAAGGGGTTCCTCTTTCAATGGCTGCCCGATCGCGCTCCGCTGATTCCCTGGCGCTGACCACCCATGCGGGCATTGGTGCGAAGGTTGGTTCTTAAGCCTGCTGCGCGCAGTTCCAGGGGTAATCGCGCTCGAATGCCAGATCGAAGTCGAATACGTCCACGAACTCGTCGCGCGTGTCCTGCGGCTGGCTGAGAAGGAATCCGAGCTCGACGAGCGTGAACACGATGTCCCCGATGTCGGCAGTGACGGAGATTCCCCAGTGCTCGAGCACCACGCGGGCCATGAGCCCGTACCGCTCGAGTGCGAGATCGCGGGCGGCGCGCGCCAGTTCAACTCCGGTGATGTGGCGCCGCACCGTGAGCTGCGCCTGACACATCTCGAGCGCGGAAAGGACGAACAGGTACGCCTGCTCATCGAACCGCGGCTCGCGGATTCGAATCCGGTCCATGATGCCTTCGCGAAATGCCAGCTCAGCCATTTTCTACTTTTTTCCCGCCATTGAGGGGAAGGATGTGTAGAGAGGAAAGCGATTCGTCAAGTCGAGTACTGCCTCCTTGACTGCCGACGCGACCTTCGCGTCACCGGCATTGGTGATCACCCGGTCGATCAGCCCGGCGATCTGCTCCATCTCCGGCTCCCGCATACCGCGGGTGGTGACTGCTGGGGTTCCGATCCGAATTCCGCTGGTGACGAAGGGTGACTGGGTTTCTTTCGGCACCGTGTTCTTGTTCACCGTGATCCCCGCCGCATCCAGCGCCTTCTCGGCCACTTTCCCCGTGACGTTCTTGTTCCGGAGGTCCACGAGCATCAGGTGATTGTCGGTGCCGCCCGAGACGATGTTGAACCCGTGCTCGATCAGCGCGTTCGCCAGCGCCTGCGCGTTGCGCACGATCTGCCCGCAGTAATCCTTGAAGGATGGATCGAGCGCTTCCTTGAACGCCACCGCCTTGGCGGCGATAATGTGCTCGAGCGGGCCGCCCTGCGTGCCGGGGAACATCGCCTTGTCGATGGTCTTCGCGTGCTCCTCCTTGCAGAGGATCAGGCCGCCGCGCGGGCCGCGCAGAGTCTTGTGCGTGGTGCTCGTCACCGCGTCCGCGTGCGGAATCGGTGAAGGATGATATCCGGTCGCCACGAGACCCGCGAAGTGCGCCATGTCCACCATGAACTTCGCTCCGATCTCGCGCGCCACTTCCGCGAACGGCTCGAATTCGATGATGCGCGAGTACGCGCTTGCGCCGGCGATGATCATCTTTGGCTTCTGCTCGCGCGCGATCCTCTTCATCTGCGCGTAGTCGATGCGGCCGTCCTCGCCAACGCCGTAGTGGATGGCGTGATAGAGCAGGCCCGAAAAGTTGACCGGAGATCCGTGCGTGAGGTGTCCGCCCTGCGAGAGATCGAGACCGAGAACGACGTCGCCCGGCTTTAGGAACGCCAGATAGACAGCGGCATTCGCCTGCGCGCCGGAGTGCGGCTGCACGTTGGCGTGGTCGGCGGCGAACAATTTCTTCACGCGGTCGATCGCGAGCTGCTCCACCATGTCCACGAACTCGCACCCGCCGTAGTACCGCTTCCCGGGAAGTCCCTCTGCGTACTTATTGGTCAGAGGAGTTCCCATCGCCTCCAGCACCGC
The DNA here is from genome assembly GCA_017881465.1 of Gemmatimonadaceae bacterium. Classification (GTDB taxonomy): domain Bacteria; phylum Gemmatimonadota; class Gemmatimonadetes; order Gemmatimonadales; family Gemmatimonadaceae; genus UBA4720. The sequence goes on along the minus strand of JADGQV010000055.1, from coordinate 7,791 downwards.
CGGCGAAACGAAGTTCTCGCTCGCGATCAGCTCGAGTCCGTGACGCTGCCGATCGACCTCGAGGTCTATGAATCGGGCAATCTGTGGATCTGATTGCGCCAGCGTGCCTTCGGGCATGGCGATTCTTGAAGTGGTTTTCAGCGGAGCTTCTTTTGTCTGGGGCATCAGGTGTCCTCTAGATCGATCTTCTTGACGCGCCGCTCGTGGCGGCCGCCTTCAAATTTAGTGTCCAGCCACGCCTTCATGGTCGCGACCCCCTGATCGTCCGTCATGAAGCGGGCCGGAAGGACCAGCACGTTGGAGTTGTTGTGCTTGCGCGACAGCTCGCCGATCACGGGCGCCCACGCTAGCGCGGCGCGCACTCCGGGGTACCTGTTGGCGACGATATCCATGCCGACCCCGCTCCCACAGAGCAGGATGCCACGCTTGGCCTGCCCCTCGGAAACTTCCTTGGCGAGCGGATGAGCGTAATCCGGATAATCATCGGGCTTGCTGGGATCGTTCGCCCCAATGTCGTCAGGAGTGTAGCCCAACTTCTTCAGCTCGGAGACGAGACGGTTCTTCATCTCGACGCCGGCATGATCAGAAGCGATTGGAATCGTCTCGCTCATTTTGCCTCCGCCAGTCGCAGCTCCGCCAAGCGATCCGCCGCCTCATACGTTGGAATGTTCTTGGCCTCGGCGATATCGAACACTTTCAGAATTGTATCATAAATATCGTCGGCCTTGTCGAGCGCCCGCTGGGCGTCCCAGCCGGCAACTTCGCCGTAGACGTTGATCACGCCGCCAGCGTTCGCGACGTAGTCCGGCGCGTAGAGAATGCCGCGCCTCTGGAGCTCGTCGCCGTGGCGCTCTTCCAGGAGCTGGTTATTCGCTCCGCCGGCGACGATCTGGACCTTGAGCTTCGGGATCGTCTTGTCGTTGATGATGCCGCCGAGCGCGCATGGCGAGAATATGTCGGCATCGACGGAAAAAATCGCATCGCCTTCGACGATCCTCGCGCTGGTCGCCTTCGACACTTTCGCTACCTTGGCTGAATCGATGTCGGAGACGATCAGCTTGGCGCCGGCCTCGTGCAGCTCCTTGGCGAGATAGCTTCCCACACTGCCGCAGCCCTGGATCGCGATCGTCTTGCCCTCGAGACTGTCCGAGCCCCATTTCCGGTTCGCCGAAGCCTGCACCGCGCGAAAGACACCGTGCGCCGTCACGGGCGAGGGATCGCCGGATTTTCCCGCCAGGCCAGCGACGTGCTTCGTCTCCATTTGTACGTAGGCCATGTCCTTGGTGCTCGTGCCCACGTCTTCGGCCGTGATGTAGCGCCCGCCGAGGATCTCAACGAAACGACCGTGAGCACGGAAGATCTTCTCACGGTCCTTTGTCTTGTTGTCGCCGATAATGATCGACTTGCCGCCGCCCAGAAAAAGTCCCGCCACGGCGTTCTTGTACGTCATGCCGCGCGAAAGTCGGAGCGCATCGGTAATCGCCTCTTCGTCGGTGGCGTACTGCCAGAATCTGGTTCCGCCGAGAGCGGGTCCGAGTTTCGTACTGTGAACCGCGAGAATGCCTCTGTATCCAACCGAGGGATCGCTGCACATCACGATTTCCTCGTGCCCCATCTCAGCCAGCGCGTCGAACAGCTTCATTTATTTGGTAATTCCTTCATTTATTTAGTAATTCCGAAGTGGAACTTCATGATTGCCCGTAGAGAGAGCGCGCGATCACGATCCTCTGGATCTCGGACGTGCCCTCATAAATCTCGGTGACTTTCGCATCGCGCATAAGTCGCTCCACCGGATAATCCTTGATGTAGCCGTATCCGCCGAAGATCTGCACCGCCTGTGTCGTCACCCACATTGCCGTCTCGCTCGCCATCAGCTTCGCCATCGAGCTGAACTGGCGAATGTTCTGCCCGCGATCCTTCGCGGCGGCCGCCGCATGCAGTAGTGCTCTCGAGCCGGCCACTCTCATTGCCATGTCGGCCAGCTTGAACTGGATTGCCTCGAACTCCTTGATCGCCTTACCGAATTGCTTCCGCTCCGCGGCGTATGCGACAGAATGCTCGAGTGCTGCGCGAGCGATTCCTATCGCCTGTGCCGCAATTCCCAGGCGACCATTGTCGAGCGACTGCATGGCATAGACGAAGCCCTGCGCCTCGTCACCGAGGAGATTCTCCGCCGGCACGCGCATGTTGTCGAAGGTGAGCTGCACGGTCGGCGATGCGCGGAGCCCCAGCTTGTCTTCCTTCTTGCCGACTTTGAATCCGGGGAGATCCGGCGTGATGATGAACGCTCCGATTCCCCGCGCCCCGCGTCGCGTGCCGGTCGCATCCGTGCGGGCCATGGTGAGAATCGCTCCGGCGGTGTTGCCGTTCGTCACCCAGCTCTTGGTGCCGTTCAGGATCCACGACTTGCCGTCCTTCACCGCCTGCGTCGCGAGCGCCGACGCATCGGATCCCGCGTCCGGCTCGGACAAAGCAAAGGCGCCCAGTATCTCACCGCGCGCCATCTTCTTGAGGAACCTGTCTTTCTGCGCATCCGTTCCGTGGCGAAGAATCATCTGCGTCGGAAGCGAGTTGTGAACGCTCATTAGCACCGCGACGGACGCATCGGCAGCAGCGATCTCCTCGAGAGCGATCAAATACGTCCCGGTGTCCGTTCCGAGTCCGTCGTACTCCTCGGGCAGCATCATCCCGAGGAATCCCAGCTCGCCGAGCTTCTTCACCAGTGACGGCTCGAAGTAGGCCTTCTGGTCCCACTCGGCTGCATGCGGAGCGATCTCAGCCCGCGCGAAGTCGCGCGCGAGCTTCTGGACCTCGGTTTGTTCTTCGGTGAGCGGGTGTAGAGCCCAGGACACGGCGGCTTACTTACTATAGGTATAGAAGCCGCGGCCGCTCTTCCTGCCGAGCCAGCCCGCGGCGACGTACTTCTTGAGCAACGGACACGGACGATACTTGGGATCCCCGAGTCCGTCTTGCAGCACCTGGAGAATTGCGAGGCAGGTGTCGAGTCCGATCAGATCGGCCAGAGCAAGCGGGCCCATCGGGTGGTTCATGCCGAGGGTCATCACCTGATCGATCGCTTCGGGCTCGCCGACTCCTTCCATCAGGCAGTAGACCGCTTCGTTGATCATCGGCATCAGCACGCGATTGGAGACGAAGCCGGGATAGTCGTTCACTTCGACCGGCGTCTTCCCGAGCCGAACCGCGATGTCGGTGACGTACTTCGTCGTCTTATCGGACGTCGCGAGTCCGCGGATGATCTCGACCAGCTTCATCACCGGCACCGGATTCATGAAGTGCATGCCGATGACCTGGTCGGGGCGCGAAGTTCGCCGCCCGATCTCGGTGATCGAGATGGAGCTCGTGTTGGTGGCGAGCACGGTGGCCGGCTTCGCGATGCGATCGAGATCAGTGAAGATGCGATACTTGAGACCGCTATCCTCGCTCGCCGCTTCGATGATGAGCGACGCGTCGCCCGCGGCCTCGAGATCCATGCTGAGGTCGATTCGGGAGAGGATCTTCACCTGCTCCTCGGGGGGAATCGTCCCCTTCTTGACCTGCCGCTCGATGTTCTTCGCGACCGTCGCGCGCCCCTTGTCCAGCGCGTCCTGGGAAACATCGATCATCACGACGCTGAATCCGGATTGCGCGAAGACGTGCGCGATCCCGTTCCCCATCTGTCCCGCTCCGACAACCGCGACCCGGTCGGTCATGCTTTCCACTCCATCCGGCGCATGTAGCGCCCGTACAGGTAAAAGAGAACGACGAACATTGCCACGACGGCGGCGAGTCCGCCCTCCGGTCCCCACCGCCCACCGGTGAGCCAGTCGGGACCGGAATCTACGACACGGTAGTCTGGGTCACCCGACGGCAATCCGCTCACCGCAATGTGGAGCGCGCCCGACATCACCCAGTTCCAGGCGAAGTGCGCGGCTCCAGCTGCGTAAAGACTCCGGGTCACGAGCAGAATTGCCCCGAGGAAAAACCCGGCGACGATCACCGCGAGAATCGATTCGGCATCGGGATTCGGATTGGCCGCGTGCAGCAGTCCGAACACGATACTCGTGACGATGAGCGAAAATTTCCATCCCGCCGCGCGTCTCAACACGGCAAAGACGTAGCCACGAATGAAAAGCTCTTCGAAGAACGCTGCCGGGAGAAAGAAGATCGTCGAGTGACCGGCCTCCCCCCACCAGCTTCCCGGGGCGGTGGGGTCTATGCGGAGCATGTGCGTCGCAAGAAGAAACAGGCTCGCGAGTCCGATCGTGAGTCCGCCGAGCACGGCGCCCTTTACAAGGACCAGCGGCGACGCGGCGGGGCGATCGAGTCCGACTTCGCGCCAGGGCAGGTTGTCGATTCGTCGCAGCATGATCCACGTCGCGGCAATCACGCTCGCGAGACTGATCCACTGGGACGTGACGCTCAGCGGATTCGCAGCGCCTGGCCCCACGGTCGCCACGGCGATTGACTGCAGCACGAAGATGGCGACCAGGCAGATCGCGTAGAACGCGACGATCCGCCACACCACACCGAGGAACTTCTTCGCCCTCGGCGGCAGCGTTGCGGACCGTCTCCGTTGCTGTGCTTCGGATTGCGGCGGGGCGGTCAATCCGTTAGTTCGCGCGCTCGACGCTGAGCGCCACGGCGTCGCCGCCCCCAAGGCAGAGCGTCGCAAGTCCTTTCTTCGCGCCTCGCTCCTTCATGGCGTAGAGCAGCGTCGTGAGGACGCGCGCGCCGCTCGCGCCGAGCGGGTGTCCGAGCGCGATCGCGCCCCCGTTGACATTGACGCGCTTCCAGTCCCAGCCGAGCTCCTCTCCGTCGGCGATCGCCTGCGCGGCGAAGGCCTCGTTGGCTTCGATAAGATCGTAATCGCTGATCTGCGTGCCCGTCTTCTTCATCAGGTTTCGCACGGCTTTGATCGGCGCGAAAAACAGATCTTCCGGATTGGTCGCGCCGGTCGCGTAGCCCGTGATGCGGCCGAGTATCTCGAGGTTGTGGGCTTCGGCGTATTCCTCGGAGACCACGACGAGAGCAGCGGCGCCGTCGTTGAGGCTCGACGCGTTGCCGGCGGTGACGCTCAAGTCGTCGTTCCCGCCGTTCTTGCCGGGGAACGCGGGGCGGAGCTTGGCGAGAGTCTCCGCGGTCGTGTCCTTGCGCGGGCCTTCATCGGTGTCGACGACGGTCGGCCCTTTCTTGCCGGGGATTTCTACGCGCGCGATCTCGCTCTTGAACTTTCCAGATTCGATCGCGCTCACGGCTTTGCGATGGGATGCGGCCGCGAACTCGTCCTGATCTCCTCTCGTCGCGCCCGCTTTCTTCGCCGTGTACTCGGCGTGTCGTCCCATGTGCACGTCACACGAGGCACACCAGAGTCCGTCCTTGATCATGCCGTCGACCATCTTCTGGTCGGTGAGCTTGACGCCGTTGCGCATGCCGTAGACATAGTACGGCGCGTTGGACATCGACTCCTGTCCGCCGGCGACTATGACCTGCGCGTCGCCGGCCTTGATCGCCTGGGACGCGAGCATCACCGCCTTGAGTCCGGATCCGCAGACCTTGTTGACCGTCACAGCCGACACGGTCGCCGGGAGGCCAGCCTTCAGTGCAGCCTGCCGGGCGGGCGCCTGGCCCGTCCCGCCCTGGATGACGTGTCCCATGATGACTTCCTGGACGTCTTCGGCCGGAACCTTCGAGCGCTTAAGCGCCTCGCGGATCGCGATGGCGCCGAGCTCGGGCGCGCTGAGAGGGGAGAGAGCGCCGAGGAATTTGCCGATGGGCGTGCGGGCGGCGCCGACGATAACTGGGGTGCGGGATTTATCGGGCATAGTTACTTCATCGATAGGGTTGCTTACCTATTGAAGTTAACCGGAGGAGGAAGTCGCGGACAGCATTCGCGGCGTGGTTGTGCGTCGGCGTCCGCAAACTCTGAAAAGAGCTAGGATACAAGGTGATGCCAGCGTTCAATCCCGGACGCAGGCGTTCGGCCAAGGATCTCCATGCCTCCTCTAGTCAGAGCAGCGGTGGTGCTCATGATCGCCGCGTTCGCTTTCTACTCATTCGGTGTCTGGGCTGTTTTCCTCACCAGGCGCCTGCGACCGTGGCACGCTGGTCTGTTCTGGCTCGGCTTCCTCTCGGACACCGCTGGCACTGAGCTCATGCGCCGGCTGGCGGGTGGGTTTCACTGGACCCTCCACACTGCCACTGGGGGTGTCGCCCTCCTTCTAATGTTGGCTCATGCCGTCTGGGCCACCATAGTGCTCATCAACCGTGCTGAGCGGCCCATTCGCACGTTCCATAGGGTAAGCATCACGGTCTGGGCCATCTGGCTGATTCCATTCGTCACCGGGATGATTCTGGGCCGTCACAGGGGACACTAAGCTTCGCCCGTCGGACGGCGACACGTAACCAACGCGCGCTACCCTAACGCTTGCCGGCTCTGGAGCTGGTGCGCAATCGTGATTCCGGCCGCACCGGCGCCGCCAGTTTCGGACGGCGCGCGCACCAACTCGAATCGCGCCTGGAAGAATCGCAGCAGTTCCGGCTCGTACGTGAAGCGCAGTCCTTGCACCTGCTCACGCTGTGCGAACACCTCTTCCACACTCTCGGTTACCACGTCCATGTGCGCCTGCGTGTACACACGACGCGGGATCGTGAGGCGCACCAGCTCGAGGGCCGGATACCGGTTCTCCCCGGTCTTCGCGTCGCGGCCCGCCGACACGGCGCCGCGCTCCATCGCGCGCACCCCCGATTCGAGGTAGAGCGAGGCGGCGAGGGCCTGCGCCGGAAACTGATCGCGCGGAAGATGCGAAAGGATCGCGGCCGCATCGAGGAAGACGGCGTGGCCGCCGAGGGGGCGCACCACCGGCACTCCGGCATCGATCAGCCGCTTGCCAAGGTAGTGCACCTGCCCGATGCGGCTCCGAATGTGGTCTTCCTCGACCGACTCGCGAATGCCGATCGCCATCGCCTCCATGTCGCGGCCAGCGAGCCCGCCGTACGTGTGCAGCCCCTCGTACACTACCACGAGTCCGCGCGCCTCCTCGGCCAGCCGCTCCTCGCGGAGTCCCAGCCAGCCGCCGATGTTCACCAGCGAGTCCTTCTTGCCGGACATCGTGGCGCCATCGGCGCACTCGCACAGCAGGCGAAGAATCTCGGCCACCGTGTGATCGCGCATGCCGGGCTCGCGCTGCTGGATGAACCAGGCGTTCTCGACGGCGCGCGTGGCGTCGAGGATCACGCGAATCCCGCGCGCGTGGCAATAGTCGGCGACACGGCGGAGATTGGAGAGCTGCACCGGCTGGCCGCCGGCGAGGTTTACCGTGGCGGCGACCGACACATACGGCACCCGCTCGGCGCCGACCTCGCGTACGAGCGCGTCGAGTTTGTCGAGGTCCACGTCGCCCTTGAACGGGTGCTCAGATGCCGGGTCGTGCGCCTCGTCGATGATGACGTCGTGGAACGTCGCGCCTGCAAGCTCCTGGTGCACGCGCGTCGTCGTGAAGTACATGTTGCCGGGCACGTGGTCCCCCGGTGTGATCAGGATCTTCGAGAGGATGTTCTCGGCGCCGCGCCCCTGGTGTGTTGGGATCAGATGAGGGAAGCCGTAGAACTCCCGCACCGCTTCCTCGAGCGCATAGTAGTTCCGCGACCCGGCGTAGGCCTCGTCGCCCATCATCATGCCCGCCCACTGTCGGTCCGACATCGCGTTGGTGCCGGAGTCGGTGAGGAGGTCGATGTACACGTCCGCGGAGCGGAGGAGAAAGGTGTTGTAGCCGGCCTCGCGGATGTGCTCTT
>JADGQV010000135.1 GCA_017881465.1 Gemmatimonadaceae bacterium | reverse complement strand
CGGAGCTGTACGGCCGCCAGCCCGACAACATCCACTGGAGCGCCGACAGCAAGTGGATCTACTTCACCTGGCTCGAGCCCGGCACGGATTGGCGCGAGACGCCGAAACAGTTCCGCGTCCGCGCGGTCCCGGGCGCCAAGCCGGAACGAGTCTCGATTCGGCAGATCGATTCGACCGGCTATCGGTTCGCTCCGAGCGAGAGATCGCACAACGGCAGGTATTCCGTAGTCGAGTTCAACGGCGACCTCTTCATCAACGATCTCACCACCGGTGCGATCAGGCGTCTCACGCAGACAGTGGAAGCAGAGCGCAATCCGCAGTTCTCGGCCAACGACAGAGAGATCTTTTTCGTTCGCAACAACAACATCTACTCGATCGACCTGTCCTCCGGCTTCCTGCGGCAGATGACCGACATCCGGCAGGGGCCCGCGCCGACGGACTCGTCGCGAGCGCAGGGACAGCGTGGACGCCTCGAGCAACAGCAGCGCGACCTGTTCCAGTCAGTGCGCGACCGCATCCGCGCCGACAGCATCGCGCGCTCGGATCGACTGCAGCGCGACTCGGTCGCCCTCAGGCCGGTTTATCTTCAGAGCACCGAGCAGGTGTCGGACTTCTCGATCTCGCCCACCGGCACGTCGCTGCTGGTCGCGACTCGCACGCCAGCTGCCGGAAACCGAACGACCGACATTCCGCAGTACGTCACCCGTACCGGGTACACAGAGGAGCTTCGGGTGCGCACCAAGGTCGGCGACGCGGAGCAGCGAGGACGCGTCGCGCTCATCACGCTTCCGGCGGCGACGGTGACCTGGCTCAAAACCTTTTCCGCCGATACGACCACTGGCGCCTTCGACCTGCTCGGCTGGAACGACGCCGGGACGAAAGCGTTGCTCTACACCTACAGCGGCGACAACAAGATGCGCTTCCTCCAGACGGTGGATCCGGCAGCGCATCTCACGACCCTGGAAACCTCGCGCGACACCGCGTGGATCGGCGGCCCCTGCAGCGAGTGCGGAGGCTGGTACGGCGGCGGCGCTGGCCGCGTCTGGTACGTCTCCGAAGCCGATGGATTCTCCCATCTCTACACGATCGCGCCCGACGGAACCGGAAAGCAGCAGCTGACCAGAGGCCGCTGGGAGGTCCGCAACGTCACGCGCTCGCCCGACGACCGCTGGTTCTATCTGAACACGAACCAGGTATCCCCCTTCGAGCAGCATCTCTATCGCCTGCCGACGGCGGGCGGGCCGATGGAGAAGATCACGACTAAAACGGGGAAGCACACCGCGGTCGTATCCCCAGATGGCCAGCTCGTCGCCGATGTCTACTCATACGTAAATCGTCCGCCCGATCTGTTCCTGCTGAGCGACAAGCCGGGTGCCGAAATGTCGCAGCTGACTGTGTCGCCCAGCGCGGAGTGGCTGTCGTTTGCGTGGATCGTTCCGGAGATCGTGATGATTCCGGCGTCCGACGGCGCCCAGGTGCCCGCGCACATTTACAGGCCGAGCGACATGCACGCGCCGCCGAACGGTGCGGCGGTGATCTTCGTGCACGGCGCCGGATATCTCCACAACGTCGGGAATTTCTGGTCGGAGTACCCGCGCGAGTACATGTTCAACCAGTTTCTCGCGTCGAAGGGCTATACCGTCGTCGATCTCGATTATCGCGGGTCGGATGGGTATGGGCGCGACTGGCGGACGGCGATCTACCGGCACATGGGCGGGCGGGATCTCCAGGATCAGGTGGATGCGTCCAAGTACCTGGTCCAGAGCGTGGGGGTGAATCCCAAGCGCATCGGCATCTACGGCGGCAGCTATGGCGGTTTCATCACGCTCATGGCCCTGTTTACGGAGTCACCGCACTTTGGCGCCGGTGCGGCCTTGAGAAGCGTCACCGACTGGGCGCACTACAATCAGGGTTATACCTCAAACATCCTCAATCTCCCACAAAACGATACGCTGGCCTACCATCAGTCGTCTCCTATTTACTACGCGGAAGGTCTGCAGGATCCATTGCTGATGGCGCACGGGATGGTAGACACCAATGTCCATTTTCAGGATATCGTAAGGCTCACCCAGCGGTTCATCGAGCTCGGCAAGACGCGGTGGGAGCTTGCGGCGTATCCGGTCGAGGATCATGCATTCGTGAGACCCTCGTCGTGGGCGGACGAGTACCGCCGCATCTACGAGTTGTTCGAGAGATATTTGCCGGCTCGTAATTCATCCAAATGATCAACTACATCACCTCAATGTTTAATCGCACAGCCTCCTTGGTCCGAGCAGTGCTCGGCGTCCCCGATTACGAACGCTACCTTGGGCACATGCGGTCTGCTCATCCCGGCGATCGGGTCATGACCGAGACCGAGTTCCGCCACACGCGCATGAACGACCGCTACAACAAGGCGGGATCGAAGTGCTGCTAAAGCCGTAGCTGTGCAACAACTGATTCGGCTGGCGTCTCCACTGAGACCTCAGCCGAGTCAGACTGGAATGAGGCGATAGGTTATCGCGCGAGATCCCGGTTGTACCACCACAACGCCCGGGACAAGGCCGAGTACCCCGTGTTCAGATGCTGCGCGCCCCACGCAACTGCTACGGCGCCCGCGACAATGAGGATCGGGCTCGCCGCGTTGTTCGAGCTGTTGCTCGTGAGAACGGCGCCGACCACGACCGTGGCCGCTCCCAGACCACCCACGAGAGAGCCGCGAAAGTTGTTCGTCTTGAAGGCGCGCGCTTCCGTCGCCGCCTGCGGTGACGATTCGACCAGCTTCTCCACGTCGAAGCCGCGGAACCATCCGACGGTGCCGATCACTGGTCCGTTGGCGCCGCGAATGATGTCAGCGCTGCCCCAATGCGACTCGAAACGCAGCGCCTGCGCGTCGTAGCTGTGGGACGAATCGCTGGGCGGGGCAGTGCGCGTGGAACCGGCGACCGTTCCGGATTCCGAGTTTGCAACGGGCGGCGCCGCATGACTTATCGTCTGGGCGCCGGCCGTCGCTCCACTAACCGAGGCGCCAATCAGCAGCGCCCGAAGAATTGTTGACTTCATTGATCCTCATTGATCGCGAATCTGTTCTTTACAGACGATTGAGCGACCCGAGGAAAACAATTTTCGCTATTACTTCAGATCACGATTGTACCACCAGATAGCCCTGGCAAGCGCTCGATGGGCGGTCTCCAGCCTGAACCCGCCGTAGGTGATCAACGAGACGCTCGCTATGGTCAGCGAGGTGGGAATCGCCCGGTTCAAGCCGGAAATTCGGGATGCTCCTACTGCGGCGCCAAGAGTCGCTATTCCAAGAGACGTTATCCATGTTCCCGGGCGATAATTGCGCTGAAATACCGTCGCTTCCGCGATCGCCTTGGGAGACGGACTTACAACGGCTGCCACATCAACCGCGCGGAAAACACCTATCTTCGCTACCACCGTTTCCGAGACGCCGCGAACGATGCTGATCGTCCCGCCATGCTCGTCGATGCGAAGCGCGTTTTCCTCGTAGCTCCGCTCCTGAGCAGTCAGAAGAGTCGGCCCCGTGATGAGTATGCAGGTCCCGGTGCAAAGTGCCAGCAGTAAACGTGACATCTCTCCTCCCGTTCGCTATTGTCGGTAAACGATCGTCGCACGCCCATTGAGCGTGGTTCCATCCATGATCACGTGCGTGTTGCCAGGATACGAGTAACCGGCACTAGCCTGATCGACAGCGGCTCCCAGAAAGTCATCGTTCGTCAGCAGCCACGCGCCAGCGTTTGCGAAGAGCGTGCCCACGAAAACTGCGGCCACCACTACAGGCGATGCCCCGGGAAGAGCCTTGATTGCGACGGTGCCGAACGCATTCGCCGTGGATTTTAGCACCTCGACCAGTGTGTTGGAATCGAGCTTGAGGATGCATGCCACGTTGTCGTCCTCCCAGAAGAGAACATGGAAGCCCTGGTTGAACTTGTTCGCGAATGCCACTGTTTCATCGGCCGAAAACAGCATCACCCTCCCTTCCCAGAACGCTCCGTTCTGGTCGAACACCTTTCTGAAATCGTACGGGTGCTCGCCTGAGCACGACAGATCCTCCCCATAGGTGGGAGCGGACGCGGTATTCGGTCCCTGAATATGGACCTCTATCTCGGGGTTGCCGCGGAACCACGGCTCCTTGACGTCCAGTATCCGCGAAAATTCCAGGTAAAGCCCCGACGGGATGGAAGGCGAAAGGCTGCCACCGCCCCCATCACACGTCTCGCCGCAGGCAATGAGGCTTGACCCCTTGGGGACCATCGGCTCGAGCGTTCCGATCGCGTTGCCGCTCTGATCGCGAACATTCCGGGATGCGGCCGGAGTCATCGGCTGGTCGAATCGCGTCTCCACGGGCACGATCGAGAGCGTTGGCTGATCCGGCGCGACCTTCCGGTCGAGCGAGACCTCACTCCCCCTCTCGTCAAACGCGACGATCGGCTCCGACTCATCGAGCTGCGAAACAACGAGAACGTCCGCTTTGCCCGTCCACGATTCGCGATGTTTCTCCACCGGCATGTAGAACTCGAGCGGTCGAATCGCCGCCAGCGCGCCAAACACGTCGCTCTCGCCACCGCGGGTCAGCCGTGCCATGCTCTCGAGAAGCGCTCGACCGTCCTTCGAGCGAAGATAGGTTGCGAGCTCCAGCTTGTGCTCGTGAAAGGGCGCTGAGCGCATATCGCGCTTTAGATGCTGCCGCGCCGGCTCGTTGTCCATCGCCACCGCCACCAGCCGCGTGATCTTGGTCAGCGCGACGCGCTCCTCGCTCGCTGACGCGGGCGTAGGCTCGGTTACAATATCTTTCGACCCGGTAGGGCCGGCCGTTCGGCTAGCGGAATCGGCGCAGGCAATGAGTGCCGCGAACAACGCCAGAAAAAGAACTCCTTCGCCATGTGTGTGTTTCATACTGCCTCCTCGGCGATCGTGCGGTTGGTGAAGCGCGCACTCTATTCACTCGCGGAGGAGCAAGCGTAATCCGCGAACCGCTTACGAGATCACTTCGCCTCGCTCAGTTGCGATGAAGGGGCGACCAATGCCATGAGGATCGCCGCCACGAGCGCCAGCGTCGCGCCGAACACGAACGCGCTCGGCGACCCAGAACGGTCCCAGATCCAGCCGAAGATGAGAGACGCCGGGAGAGCGCCCAGACCGATGGCGAGGTTGTACCATCCGAACGCCGTCCCCCGCCGAACCGCGGGTACGATGTCGGCGACGAGCGCCTTCTCCGTGCCCTCCGTCATGCCGTAGAAAATTCCGTAGACCGCGAACAACGCCCACGCCTGCCACGGCGCGCCCGCCCACGCGAACGCGTAATACACCGCGGCGTAGAGGAGCCATCCTCCCACGATCAGCGGCTTGCGCCCGATTCTATCGGAGAGCTGTCCGCCGTAAGTGCCCGTCGCCGACTTCACGAAGTTGAGCGCGGCCCAGAGTATCGGCGCCAGCGCGACCGGCACTCCGAGCTGATTTGCCCGGAGCAGCAGAAACGCGTCGGTGGAATTCCCGAGCGTAAAAAGCAGGACGACGACGAGGTACCCCCAGAAGCGGCCGCCCAGACTGGCCGATCCGCCAGCCCCCCCTGGTTTGGCGCCGCCGTCGCGGCGCGGTATGTCGCGCACAACTACGATCAGAATCACAATCGCGATTGCCGCGGGAATCGCCGACAGCCAGAACACCTCCCTCATCGCGTGCTCATCGTGTGGAAGGAAGTGCGTGCCGGCTTTGAGAGAGCCGACGCCGTGAAGCCTGAGGATCAGAAACGCCACCAGCGGGCCAAATACGGCACCGGCGTTGTCGGCAGCCGCATGAAAGCCAAACGCGCGTCCGCGCGCTTCGGGGACCGCCGAGTCGGC
>JADGQV010000054.1 GCA_017881465.1 Gemmatimonadaceae bacterium | reverse complement strand
ACATTTCCCGGCATCACGACGCGCTTCTTCAGCCACTTCGCCGCGCAGGTGCACCTGGGATTTCCCGAGGGGCGACGGCACATCTTTCCCTCGAAGACGACCCAGGTGTTCGACTCCGGAAATCCGATCGAGCCGCCGCCCGCCGACGCATTCGAAAAGGCGCCGGCGCGGGCCAAATGGGGATTTTCGGCGTCAGGCGGGAGCGTGTTGCTGGTTTACGGTGGAAGTCAGGGATCAAAGGCGATAAATGACGTGGTCGCCGCCTGGATCGACCAGGGCTTACCGCCGGACCTGTTCGTGATCTGGGCGACGGGCAAGGCGAACTATGACGAGCTCGCGCGCTACGAAAGCGCGCGCGTCAAGGTCAGAGCGTACATCGCACCCATCTCGGAAGCCTATCGCGGCGCGGACTTCGCGCTTACGCGCGCGGGCGCAATGGCGACGGCGGAGTTGTGCGCCTGGGGAATTCCAGCAATCGTGGTCCCGCTGCCCACCGCCGCGGCAGACCATCAGACCGCCAACGCCAAAGCCTTGGCCGCCTCCGGCGCGGCGGAGATGATTCGGCAGTCGGACCTCAACACCGATTTGCTCTCCAGCACCGTTGACTCGATGCTGTCGAATCCGGCGAAGCTTGCCAGCATGCGGGCCAAGGCTCTCGATCGCGCCAGGCCTACCGCAGCCGCCGACATCGCCCAGCACATACTTCGTCTCGTCGAGAGCGAGCAGAAGCGGCGCTGACGCGAGTCGGATTGCCGCTCAACACCGCTGATGACTCCAACGGATAGCTCCGACCAGCGCCCGGTTCACTTCGTCGGGATCGCCGGCGCCGGAATGCGCGCGCTCGCCGAGCTGCTCGCTCGGCGCGGAGTTCCGGTCACGGGCTGCGACGCCAATCCGGGCGCAACAGACGATCTGGAGGCGCTCGGAATCAGCGTCGCCAAGGGACATAGCCCCGACCACGTCGAAGGTGCGCGCGAGCTCGTCGTCACGTCGGCGATGCCGAGGGCTCATCCCGAGCTCGCTCGCGCGCGGGATCTCGGAATTCCGATTACCAGACGAGCAGAGGCGCTTGGACTGGCCGTTGCGGGCGGACGAGTTGTCGGAATCGCCGGCACTCACGGCAAGACGACGACGACCGTGATGACGACCACCGCGCTCGCAGCCGCCGGCCTCAAGCCGACCGGAATTGCGGGTGGACGCGTCGCCGAGTGGAAGGGAAACCTTCACTACGAGTCGGACGAGCTGTTCGTCGTCGAAGCAGACGAATACGATCGATCCTTTCTTTCGCTGTCGCCGACCGTCGCCGTGGTGACGAACGTGGAGGCCGATCACCTCGACATCTACCGCGACCTCGATGACATCAGGACGACGTTCTCGCGCTTCGTGCGTGACGCCACCGCAATAGTCCTTTGCGACGACGACGCGGGGGCGAGATCGCTGGATCTTCCGTCCAGCGTGGAAGTCATTCGCTACGGTATCAAATCCCGCGACGCGCGCCTCGTCGCGAGCGATGTCCGGTCCGTCGGCCATTCGACGACTTTCTCTGTCAGCTACGACGGCCGCCAGCTTGGCGACGTCGCTCTGCGCGTGCCGGGCTACCACAACGTGCAGAACGCGCTCGCTGCGATCGGCGCCGGCTATTCGCTGGGCGTCACGCTCGACACCATGCGCGAAGGACTTCTCCAGTTCGGAGGAGTGGATCGCCGCTTCCAGCGTCTTTTCGATGTCGCGGGGGTGACGATCGTCGACGACTACGCCCATCATCCGACCGAGATCGTGGCGACGCTCCAGGCAGCGCGCGCATCGTATCCGGGCCGCCGCATCGTGGCGGCGTTTCAGCCCCACCTCTTCTCGCGCACGAGGGACTTCTCCGACGCGTTCGGAGAGGCTCTGTGCGGGGCGGACTGCGTTTTCCTGGCGGAGATTTATCCCGCTCGTGAGCAGCCTATCCCCGGCATCACGTCCGATCTGGTGGCGTCGTCGATGAAGCGCTCGGGGCGCGCCGTCACGTGGCAGGGAGTGCGCTCCGAGCTTGCCGATGCGCTCACACTCTTCGTGCTCGAAGGAGATGTGGTGATTACGATCGGCGCCGGGGACATCACGCGCACGGGACCCGAGCTCAAGGCGCGCCTGGAAGGGCGAAAATGATTTCTCAGGAGCGACTGGGAAGGCCCGGCTGGAAGATTCTGGGCGTCCTTTTTCTTGTCGCGGTGATCATGGCTGGCGCGTGGGGCGCCCGCGCCGCTGCGCGGCAGATGGCTTTCTTCCGGGTGCGTACCGTCGAGATCAGGGGCGTCCGATATATCCAGCCGAACGACGTTGTTTCGCGACTGCGGATCGATACGGTCGCGTCGCTATGGGACGATCTGGAGCCATACAGGCAGCGCGTCATGCGGCATCCACAGGTGTCCGACGTCAGAATCACGCGGCGGATGCCGGGCACGCTCGTGGTGACGATTCAGGAGAATCTTCCCGTCGCATTGATACAGACTACGGCCGGACTGCTCCCGTACGATTCGCTCGGCAAGCAGCTGCCGATCGATCCGGCGCGGATGAGTCTCGACCTCCCAATTGTTGCGACAACCGATCCCGTTCTTCTTAAGCTCGTCGGAGCCATTCGCGCGGCGGAGCCGCGGGTGTTCGCGCGCATTGAAGAAGTGAGGCGAACGGGCAGGGATGAAATTCTGCTCACGCTCTCCCGTGGCTCGCGTGCTGCGGGAATCGCGGGCGATACCGCGGCGCTGGAGAGTCGAACGTTGCGCGTGCGCGTTCCGGTAGGACTGTCAGTGGAGCGTTTGGCCGATATCTTTCCGGTTGAAACCGATCTCGCTCGCCGACAGGCACATGTTGGCGAGCTCGATTTACGTTATCGTGATCAAGTCATCGCAAGGCTTCAATGAATCCCGAACGCATCATCGCTGGCCTGGACATCGGTTCCTCGAAGACGACCGCCCTGATCGCCCAGGCAGTCGGCGGCGGTGACAGCAGGAGCGAGCCGACGCTCAAGATCCTTGGCGTGGGGCAGGCCCGCACGACTGGCCTCCGGCGCGGCGTCGTATCCGATATCGAGGAGACGACCAAGTCGATCAAGAAAGCGATCGAAGACGCGGAAAGGATGGCGGGCATCAAGATCGACACGATCTACGCCGGGATCGCGGGCGAGCACGTGAGAGCGATGATCAGCAAGGGAATCGTCGCCGTGAACGGCGACGAGATATCGAAAGCCGACGTCGATCGCGCGAACGATGTGGCTCGCGCGCAGCCGGTGCCGCAGGACCGGGAGCTGCTGCACGCGATTCCGCAGGAATATTCCGTCGACAAGAATCAGGGCATCCGCGACCCCATCGGCATGATCGGCACCCGCCTCGAGACGGAGATGTATCTCGTCACGATCGGCGCGTCGCCGGCGATGAATCTCCGCAAATCAGTCGAAAGGGCCGGCTACCACGTTCGCGAGCTGGTGCTCGAGCCGCTCGCCAGCTCCCTCAGCGTGCTCACCGAAGACGAAAAGGAGCTCGGCGTCGCACTGGTGGAGATGGGCGCCGGCACGACCGACATCGCGGTCTTCCACGAAGGAAAGATTCGTCACCTGGGCACAGTAAATTACGGTGGCAACAACGTCACCAGCGACATCGTGCAGGGCATCGGCGTCACTCAGGCCGACGCCGAGCGGCTGAAGGAGAAATACGGCTGCGCGTACGAGCCGCTGGTCGACCCTCAGGACATCATCCAGCTCCCGAGCACCGTCGCGCAGGGGAACCGGCACGTTCCGCGCGAGGTCCTCGCGCACATCATCCACCAGCGCATGGATGAGATCTTCAACCTCGTCCTTAGCGAGATCGAGCGCGCAGGTTTTGCGCAGCGGCTCAACGGTGGCGTTGTCATCACCGGCGGCGCCGCGGCGATGGAAGGTGTAGGCGAGCTCGCCGCGGATGTGTTCGGCACCGGAGTCAGGATCGGCTCTCCGGCGGAGAACATCGGCGGGCTGAGCGACTCCGTGGATGCCCCGCGCTTCGCCACAGTGGTTGGTCTCGCTCTCTACGGCGCGCATCGCTCGGCCGCGGGCTTCGCGCCGCCCAGCGGCAGGCACAGGGCGCTCGCGGGTGCGGGCGTGGACCGCTTCACCAAGCGGATCAAGACCTGGCTCGAGGATTTCTTCTAGCCGTCGGCTGTTCGTTGTGGCGCCGCCGCTGACGGTCACGGTTCTGATTCTCCTGCCGGTTCGTCGGGCTGGGGTGTCCTCTTCGGGAGCTCTCGCCTGCAGCTTCGCCTTGCGGCTCGCTGCACCGCGCCGCTTGACAGCGGCGCTGGCTGCGGCCGCTCCCTCCGAGGACACCCCACCCTCCTTCCCACGAGATTCATAACAGCGCCTAAGGTGGCGCCGACATCGTAGCCGGAGATAGAAGCCATCCTCTAGCGCAGACCATTCACATCCAACTGCTCGCGCGCCTGCGCGCGCGGCGATCCGCGCAGCCCGTCGGGGAGAGAAATACCACCTTGGCGCGAGGGAGCCACCTGCGCGTGTGGGACCGCATAGTCGCCGAATAGTCCGAAGTGCGCGCGTGGTGGGAACGCCCGTGCAGTTACAGATCTATGCAGGGAGGTGAGGGTGTCCTCGCAGGCGCTTTCCAAAGCGAGCGCGAGGAGGAGACCCGCGACTGAGCGGAGCGAAGGAGCGTAGTTAGGGGCTCCGACCAAGCGAGCGTAGCGCCGGAGAGGACCCCCCCCACCGACCCCGTGCAGAGATGTCAGCCGAAGCGTAGTCCGACGCGCGCACTGCGAGAAAATCATAAAACTGCGGGCTTGAGAGCGCGTGTGGATAACTCGCTTGACAGCGGTTGTACTTTTTTTGACACACGTTCGTCTTTGCCTATGGTACTTATCGACTAACGGTCGTATACTTGCCCCAGATTTTTTTCCACAATCTTGCAGTGCCGGAGTTTCGCACCCGATGATATTCGAATTCGAGGAGAGCCAGTCACAAGCCGCCCGGATGAAGGTCGTGGGCGTGGGTGGCGGGGGCGGAAACGCCGTCAATCGCATGATCGAGGAGCACCTCGAAGGTGTCGAATTCATCTCGGTCAACACCGATGCTCAGGCCCTCCTCAATTCCAAGTCAGACGTAAAAATCCAGATAGGTAAGAAGCTTACTCGCGGCCTTGGCGCTGGTGCGCGGCCGGAGATCGGGAAGCAGGCCATCGACGAGAACAGGGAAGAAGTCGCCCGTGCCATGCACAACGCCGACCTCGTCTTCGTGACCTGCGGCATGGGTGGTGGGACTGGAACCGGTGCCGCTCCCGTCCTGTGCGAGCTCGCTCGCGAAGCTGGTGCCCTGACAGTCGGTATCGTCACCAAGCCGTTCCTGTTCGAAGGCCGCAAGCGCATGCGTCAGGCCGAGCTCGGCATCGCCGAGATGCGGAAGCACGTCGACACGATGATCGTAGTGCCGAACGAGCGACTCCTTGCCGTAGTCGGCAAAGGAATCCCGTTCCAGGACGCGCTCAAGAAGGCTGACGAGGTGCTGCTGCACGCCACTCAGGGCATTAGCTCCCTCATCAGCGTGACTGGGCTCGTGAACGTCGATTTCGCCGACGTCCGCACGGTCATGCAGGAAGGCGGGTCGGCCCTCATGGGCACCGGTATCGGCCGCGGTGAGAATCGAGCCATCGAAGCGGCCCAGCAGGCGATCGCCAGCCCGCTCCTCGACAACGTTTCGGTGTCGGGAGCCACAGGCGTCCTCGTCAACATCACCGGCGGCGCCGATCTGACCCTCGGTGAAGTGCACCAGATCAACGAAATCATCCACGACGCGGTGGGTGAGGACGCGGAAATCATCTTCGGCGCCGTGCATGAGCCGGCGATGCAGGGCGAGATCCGCGTTACGGTCATCGCGACCGGCTTCGACCGCCCGCAATCGGCATCGGTTCAGGTGCCGAACATGATCGCGTCACAGTCTCCGATTGTGAGAGGCTCACCGGTCATTCCACTCCGTCCGACCCGCGCGAATGGCGTGACGAGAAACACACTCAATGAGATTCCGAGACGGATTATTCCGACGCCGCCGGCCGGCAATCCGCCCGTGACTCCGGAGAGGGATCGGTCGTCTCCTGAGCAGGATCTGAGTGACATGGAAATTCCGACATTTATACGAAGGCAAATGGATTGAAAAGGGTCAGCGTAAGGCCAGCGAGCTATGCAGTTGTGGCGATCATGGGTATGGTCGCCGTTTGGCTTACACCGTCCCTCGAGCCGAAGCAGATTTTCCCAATGGCGCCGGTCGTCGTCAGTCGACCCGGCCTCGAGCCCGCTGACTTCCTGCTCCAGCCTGTCGTAATCGAAGCCTCCAACACCGAGCTGGTCGACACCCTCCAGATCTCGGGTGTCATCCACTCCAGCCTCTATAACGCGCTCAACGAGAGCGGCGTCGGCGTTCTACCGCCCTCTGCCCGCCATCAGCTCGCCTGGTCACTCGCCGACATTTTCGAGTACAAAGTCGACATGAGCCGCGACTTGAGGCAGGGTGACAAGTTCCACCTGCTGATTGAGCGGCTTCAGAAGCCCAACGGCGCGATCATCGTCCAGAAAGTTCTGGGCGCGCGTCTCGCGCTCTCGGGCGGGAGCAATCCACTCGAGGCGATTCATTTCGACTCGCCGGGCTCGAGCACCGGGCAGTACTATGACGCGAGCGGTATGTCGCTTCGGGCCGCTTTCCTCCGCGCGCCAGTGGCGTTCCGTCGCATCAGCAGCATCTTCGGCGCTCGCAAGCATCCGATCTTCGGTGAGTGGCGGAATCACACCGGCACCGACTACGCAGCGGCGCAAGGCACACCCGTTCGAGCGATCGGCGATGGCGTCGTGATCTTCGCCGGAAAGAAGGGCGGATACGGCAACATGATCGACATCCGACACCGCAACGGCATGGTGAGCCGTTACGGCCACATGCGGAACTTCGCGACGGGCATGCGCCCGGGAACGCGAGTGACGATGGGTTCCACCATCGGCTTCGTTGGCATGACCGGCTGGGCGACAGGCCCGCACCTCCACTTCGAGATTCGCGTCGACGGCGTGGCGCACGACCCGAGGCTGGCGCTTCAGAGCAGGGGCGGCGAGCCAATCCCCGCCGGCGAGCGCACTCTCTTCCAGAAGATGAGAAATCAGACGCTGGCAAGCCTGAATCAATCACATTTGGCGAACGCCTCCGAGTAACACCGTCAGAAGCTCGCAGGGCTTATCTTCAACCCGGACTCGAATGTCCGGGTTTTTTTTGCCCTCAATCAGACAGCACCCAAATGGCAGGCAGGATACTCCGGCGCGCGGGCGACGTACCCACCCGTTCGCTGTGGACCAAAATAAAGGACGTCGCGCTCACGGACGTCGCGGCAATAGCGCGCGGCGGAGCCATCGAGGGCTCGCTGGAGAATCTGGAGCAGATCCTCCTCGAGGCCGACTTCGGCGTTCCTACCACGATGCGCCTGGTCGCGGAGATCGAAGGACAAGCGCGCCGCGGATTCATCAAGACGCAGGAGCAATTCCTCCACGCGCTGGAGAAAGCGATCGAGAGCTCCCTTCGCTCCGGAAACAGTGATCCCCGGTTCGTTCGGTCCGAGTCGGGACCCACGATCGTGCTGGTGGTGGGGGTGAACGGCGCGGGAAAGACGACATTCATCGGGAAGTTCTCCGACTTTCTGAAGGCGAAAAAGATGTCGGTCCTCGTCGGCGCGGCCGACACCTTTCGTGCGGGAGCCATCGACCAGCTGCGGGCGTGGTCAGAGCGCACCGGGTCCGATTTCGTAGGCGGGAAGGCAGGCTCTGACCCTGCCGCGGTGGCGTTCGACGCCGTCGATGCGGGGATCAGTCGAGGCAAGGATGTCGTCATCGTCGATACTGCCGGCCGCCTTCATACGAGCGGATCACTAATGGACGAGATGAAGAAGATAGACCGCGTGATCGGCAAGCGGCTTCCTGGGGCGCCGCACGAGACCCTGCTGGTGCTCGACGGGACGATCGGACAGAACGCCGTCGCCCAGGCGAAGACTTTTGCCGAGGCGATTCCCATCACCGGCCTCGTGGTCACCAAGGTCGACGGGACGGCCAGAGGCGGAATAGTGCTCGCGGTGCACGACGCTTTGAACGTGCCCGTGAAATTCATCGGGACTGGCGAGAAAGCGACGGATCTCGAAGCCTTCGATCCCAAGGCTTTCGCGCACGAGGTTCTCGAAGGCTAGATGACTGTCGGGAAAGTCTATCTCGACATGCCCGTCAACTACCTGAAGGGCGTCGGGCCCGCCCGCGCGGAATCGCTGAGAAAACTGGGAATCGTCACCGCGCGCGATCTTCTCTTCCACATTCCTCACCGCTACGAAGACGCGAGCACCATCAGCCCCATAGCTTCGCTCGAGACCGGCATGGACGGAACGATCATCGGAAAGGTGATCTCGAAGGGGATCATACCTACGCGCCGAGGTCTCCGTATCTTCCAGGCCGTGCTCAAGGACGAGAGCGGCATGATCGAGGCGTCGTGGCCCGGACAGCCCTTCCTCGACCGAAGCATCGAGAAGGGGGACATCATGCTGCTGACCGGATCCGTCCGCTTTTTTCACGGCCGCCAGCTTCAGCCGCGTGAGTACATCCAGCTCGGTAAGGACGATGATGACGTAAAGGGCGGGAAGGTCCTCGCGGTCTATCCGGCCACGGAAGGTCTCTCTTTCAAGGTGATTCGGGGAATCATCGATCAGCACCTCGACACGCTGCTGCCCCTGATCAAGGAGTATTTGCCCGAGGACGTACTGCGCCACGCAGGTCTGCCGAGCCTGCGCGAAGCGCTATTGATGGTGCACCGGCCCAAGACGATTGCAGAGGGGACGCGGGGAAGAGCACGGCTCGCATTCGAGGAGCTGCTCTTCGTCCACATCCTTCACCGGCGCGCCAACGCGCTCAAGAGAGAGAAGCGGAGTGGAACCGCGTTTGAAAACCGACGCCAGCTCACGAGCGCCCTCAAGAACGCGCTCCCATTCACCCTGACCAATGCGCAAACGGTTGCGGTGCGCGAGATCGTCGCCGACATGGTGAGCGACCGCAAGATGCATCGCCTCCTTCAGGGCGATGTCGGCAGCGGGAAGACCATCGTGGCGCTGTTCGCGGCGCTCCTGGCGATGGAGAACGGATATCAGGCCGCCATCATGGCGCCCACGGAGCTGCTCGCGGAACAGCACTTCCGAACGTTCACAACGCTGCTGGAGCCGCTCGGAATCGAGCCCGTCCTGGTGACGGGAAGCCTCAGCGCCCGCGCGAGAAAAGCGGCGGCGGCAAGGCTGGCGGGGACCGAGCCCGTACTCGCGGTGGGAACGCACGCGCTGGCGCAGGAGGCTGCGGTGTTCGGGCGCCTCGGGTTCGTCACCATCGACGAGCAGCACCGCTTCGGAGTCGAGCAGCGCGCGGCGATTGCGGCCAAGGGCGAGTCACCCGACGTGCTTCTCATGAGCGCGACCCCAATCCCGCGGTCGCTCGCGCTCACAGCCTACGGCGACCTCGACGTCAGCACGCTCGACGAGCGTCCGGCGGGGCGACAGCCCGTCACGACCGTGATGCGTCCTGAATCAGCGCGCGAACGCGTGCTTCAATTCGTGGCGCGGGAAACGGAGAAAGGCCGCCAGGCATACGTGGTTTACCCAGTGATCGAGGAATCCGAGAAGACCGACCTCAAGGCCGCGACGACGATGTACGAGCAGCTGTCAGCGGGCGCCTTCGCGGGCAGGGTCGTGGCGCTCATTCATGGACGCGTTCCCGCGGACGAGCGGGAGACCATCATGCGCGCCTTCCGCGATGGAAAGATCGATGTGCTCGTGTCCACGACCGTGATCGAAGTGGGAATCGACGTGCCGAATGCCACCGTGATGCTCATCGAGCACCCGGAGCGATTTGGACTGTCCCAGCTCCATCAGCTGCGAGGACGCGTCGGCCGCGGCGCCGAAGCCTCCTACTGCATATTGCTCGGCGGCGTGGGAGAGGAAGCGGCGGAACGCCTGAAGATTTTCGTCGACACGGATGATGGCTTCGAGATCGCGCGCGCCGACCTTCGGCTGCGAGGCATGGGCAATCTGTTCGGTGAGGAGCAGAGTGGGGAAGCGACATTCCGCATCGCCGATCCCGTGCGGGACGAGGAGCTGAACATCGAGGCGCGTGCCGCCGCCGAGAGACTGCTGGAGCGTGATCCCGGACTCACGGCCAAAGAGAACGCGGGAATTCGCAAAGTGCTGAGCGCCCGCTACTCGCGCGCCCTCGAGCTGTTCAGGGTCGGCTAAGCGAAGTCGTTCTGCTGTCTAGTTGGCCGGATTCGCCAGCCGCTTCTTGATGCGATCCAGCTCGGCGTTGGCCTTGGCGAGGTCGTCCTTGCTCTTGGCCAGCTGATCCTTGAGCAAGGCAATCTGTTCGTCCTTCGACTTGTTGAGGAGGATCGTCGTGTCCTTCACCAAGAGCGTTGGCAACGTGTCCGCCGTAGTCGTTTTCGGTGCGTTCGCGATCCCCTGCGCGACCGCCGCTGTCCGGCGGAGGACCGTGGCCTGCTCGCGGTACAATCCTGCCGAATCGGCGGCGAGATACGCGTCGAGCGCGGCTATTCCCCCGGAGAGCGACCCACGCTCATTCGCAGGATCGATCAGGTACGCCGCCTTCCAGAACCCGATCTCCCTGGCCTCGAGCGTGGCGGGATGCGTCCGCACGAACTCGTCGAGAATCTTGTCCGCAGCGTAGTAGTTGCCCGCCTCGACGTCGCGACGCGCGTACGAAAGCGTCCGCGCCCAATCGCTCTGCATGGGCGGATCGATAGTTTGCACGTGTGCGCAGGCCGAAAAGGCCAGCATTGAAATCAATATTTTAAGAGCTTTCTTCATCCTGCGTCCTCGGCCTTTGGTGCATCCTCATGCCGCTTCTTCGCGCCCGGCGCCTCGACCGGCAGCGTAACGACAAACGTTGTGCCCTCGCCGACCATGCTTTCCACCGTCGTCTGGCCGCCGTGGGCGTCGACGATCTCTTTCGCAATCGCCAGGCCTAAACCAGTGCCCTTGCTGGCGGCCTGCGCCTGGTTATCGGCCTGGTAAAACTTGTCAAAAATATGCGGGAGCTGTTCCCCCGAGATCCCGGCTCCTGTGTCCGCGACAGTGATGACGACGTCTCCGTCAACGGGAGCCACCGAGAGCGCCACCTTGCCTCCGCGCCGCGTGAATTTGAAGGCGTTGGAGACGAGGTTGCCCAAGACCTCGTTGATGCGATCTTCGTCCCAATACACTTTGGATGGGAGTCCCTCTCCGTGCTCGACGGAGAAGGCTATATCGCGCTGCATGGCGAGAACCGAGAACGAACTCTCGAGCGTCTTGAGCAGCCGCTGAAGATCGACCCGCCGCACCTCGAGCTTACCGCCACTTGCCTCGAAGCGGCTGATGTCGAGGAGGCGCTTGACGAGTCTCGTGAGCCCATTCGCCTGTTTGCTGATCGTGTAAAGAATCTCCTTTTGCTTCGGTGTGAGCACTCCGTAAATCCCTTCCTGGAGGAGCTCCAGATATCCAATGATGACGTTGATGGGCGTCTTGAGCTCGTGCGAAGCCACTCCCACGAACTCGGCGCGCAACCGCTCGAGGTCGGCGAGCTGACTCGCCATTGTTTGATAGCTCGCGGCCAGCCGCCCGAACTCCGTCTCCGCATTCGGCGCCAGCGCCAGCTGGTACCTGAGATCTCCCTCCGCGATTGCGTGCATTCCCCGCTCGAGCTCGTACACCGGCCGGCTGATCGACCGCATCAACCAGATGCCGATCGCCAGCGCAAGCAGGAGCGCTATGGGCAGAGCGCCAGCGACCAACAGCTCGGCATTGAGCGTCTCGCTCGTCGCGTCGGCAACCCGTTGTCGAGTGCTATTCCGAAGCGTCGTCGCGCTCGCGCCGAGCGCGCTGTCGACCGATGCGATCGCCGGGCGCGTGCGCTGTTGCGATATCATCCCCGCGACGGTGCTTCTGCCGGCGGCGGCCTGCTCGTACTCCTCACGCGCGGCGGAGCGAAGCGCGTCGAGGGATGCGCGGATCTGAGATGCCGACAGGCCGAGACGGTACCGGTCGAGCGAATCGGTTAGCGATACGAGCCCGTCGATCCCGCTTTGCATCCGTGCCGTGCTCTTCTGATCGTGGATGAACAGCAGCGCATCTTCGGCTCGGCGGGCATCATCGGTTCGCTCGCGAAACGATCCGAGAAGGAGTGAGGCCGCGAATTCGCGGTCACGCAGCAACCGGCTGGTCTCGTAGAGGTGCTCGAGGGATTTGAGCGACAGGAGCAGCGGGACGATCAGCACCAGGGCGATCGCGAACAGCCCCCACGCGAGACGGGCGCGCAAAGTCATTTCAGCGTTTTGGATTTGGACAAGCCTATAAAATTATCGTTCCGCACAGGTGGACGGAACAGCGACGCGATGATAGTCTCTCGTCATATGACACCCAATTCGATTCTTTCGGTTACCCGCAAAGGTGCCGGCGCGAGTGCGTTCGCGTGGGCCTGCATGCTCCTTTTCTCGATGGCGAGCGCCGCGGCCGCCCAGCCGGGCGCACAGCCGGCGCTGTCCAGGACCGAGCAGAGGATCCGCGACTACGTCCGCGCTCACGGGGCGGAGCAGGTCAATTTTCTCGAGAAGGCGGTCAACATCAGCAGCGGGACATTCAACCTGGCTGGTGTCCGCGCGGTCGGAAAACTCTTCGAGCCCGAGTTCTCCTCGATCGGCTTCGAGACGGGCTGGATAGCGCTGCCCGACGCCGTGGGCCGGGCCGGTCATCTTTTCGCGGAGCGAAAGGGAAAGAAGGGCAAGCGCCTGCTCCTGATCGGCCATCTCGATACCGTATTCGAGGGCGATGGCGAACGGTTCGTGCGGCTCGACACCCTTGCAGCGGGTGCGGGGAGCTCCGACATGAAGGGCGGCGATCTCGTGATACTGTATGCGCTCAAGGCCCTTCAGAGTGTCGGCGCGCTCGATGGAACGAGAATCATCGTCGCGCTGACGGGAGACGAGGAAGATGCCGGGCCGCTGCACCTCGTTTCGCGGCAGCCGCTGGTCGATGCCGCGAAACGCAGTGACATTGCTCTCGCATTCGAGGAGGACGCGGGGAAGGGGACCGTCGCACGGCGGGGCATGAGCGGCTGGGAGCTTGTCGTGAGCGGGAAGCAGGCACATTCGTCCGGGATTTTCTCGCCCGGCACCAGCTACGGCGCGATCTACGAAGCAGCGAGAATCCTGAACGCCTTTCGGGAGAAGCTGTCGAACGAGCAGTACCTGACGTTCAACCCAGCCGTCATCGTGGGCGGGACCGACGTGACCTACGACTCGACGAAGATCGCTGGAACCGCGGCCGGAAAGGACAACATCATCGCCCCGCGCGTTTTTGCACGCGGCGACCTCCGTTTCATTTCGCAGGACCAGCTGTTGAAGGCTCGCGAGGCGATGCGCGCGATCGTCGACGATCACCTTCCTGGAACGATCGCGACGATAAAGTTCGAGGATGGCAATCCCGCTATGCCTCCCACGAAGGGCAATCTCGCCCTCCTCGCGGTGGAAGACTCCGTCAGTCGCGCGCTGGGCCAGGGTCCGGTGGAGGCTCTCGACCCCGGCAAACGCGGCGGAGGAGACATCTCATACATCTCCGAGTACGTCGACGCGCTGGACGGACTCGGCGTCAAGGGAATGAGATCCCACACTCCCGACGAGCGGGTAGATCTTCGCTCGATCGGTCCGGCAACCGAGCGCGCGGCGATTCTCATCTATCGCTTGACCCGTTCCCGCTGACGGGCTTCGTTTCCTGGGAAACAAATGACCGCCGTCCCTTATTCGCGAATTTCCGAGCTACCCTCACACTCCGGACAGGCTGTGCGGGTGCGCGGCTGGGTCACGCACGTCCGGTCATCGGGCAAGGTCGCGTTCATCGTGATGCGAGATGGCACGGGGCTGCTCCAGGCGGTGCTCGTCAAGAACGCCGTCTCATCCGAGGCCTGGGATCGGTTCGGCAAGCTGACGCAGGAGACTTCCATCGAGATCGAGGGCGAAGTCCGCCCCGACGCCCGCGCTCCCGGCGGATTCGAGCTCGGGGTCAAGGATCTCTCGATCTATGGGGAGAGCCCAATCGACTATCCGATTCAGCCGAAAGAGCACGGCATCGACTTTCTCCTCGACAACAGGCATTTCTGGCTGCGCACGCCGAGGCAGCGCGCGATCGCCCGCGTGAGGCACGAGGTCGAACAGGCGATCCGCGATTTTTTCTACGAGCGGGATTTCACCCTGGTGGATACGCCGATCCTTACGGCGGCAATCGGTGAACGAAGCGGACTGTTCGGCACCGAGTATTTCGACGAGGGCACCGCATACCTGGCGCAAACCGGCCAGCTCTACGGCGAGGCCGCGGCGGCGGCGCTGGGGAAGATCTACTGCTTCGGACCGACGTTTCGCGCCGAGAAATCCAAGACGCGGAGACATCTCACCGAATTCTGGATGGTCGAGCCCGAGGTCGCGTTCAACGACTCCGACGACAACATGCGCCTCCAGGAGGAGTTCGTTTCGTTCATCGTGGCGCGGGTCCTCGAGCGCCGGCAACCTGAGCTGAAGGAGCTCGAGCGCGACATTTCCAGGCTCGAGAAAATCAAGGCGCCGTTCCCCCGCATCGACTACAGCGATGCGGTAAAGATCCTCGAGGCGAAGGGAAGCTCGGTGAAGTGGGGCGACGATCTGGGCGCGGAGGACGAGTCACTGCTGGTCGAAGGGCACGACACGCCCGTGTTCATCTACAATTATCCGAAGCAAGCGAAAGCGTTCTACATGAAGGAAAATCCGGCCGACCCGCGCACGGTCCTTTGCAACGACCTGCTGGCGCCGGAGGGTTATGGAGAGATCATCGGCGGGTCGCAACGCGAGGACGATCACGACAAGCTTCTCGCCAGGATCAAAGAAGAGGGTTTGCCGCTCGATGCTTACAACTGGTATCTGGATCTGAGGAAGTACGGGACGTTCGTCCACTCCGGCTTCGGGCTCGGGCTGGAGAGAACGGTGGGTTGGATCTGCGGAATCCATCACATTCGCGAAGCGATCGCCTTCCCGCGAACCATGAATCGCCTGCGTCCATAATTCTGGACCGGCTCGTCATGCCGGGCACATTTGCACACTGAGGACACTCCGATGGGATTCGAGCAGTACCACGAGCCGGCGAGCGAGCTGTCAGCGAAAACCCGCACCTTTGCGCGGATGGTCACTTCAATGATCGAGGAAGCCGAGGCGATCGGCTGGTACGAACAGCGCCTCTCGCTCGAGAAGGATCGCTCGGCGCGCGACATCATGCGCAGCGCTCAGCACGAGGAGTTCAAGCACTTCGGGATGGACCTCGAGTTCCTGCTGCGGCGGAAGCCGAAATGGCGTGAGATCCTGCAGGGGATTCTTTTCAAGCCCGGCGACATCGTCGAGCACGGCGCAGAGGCGGAGGAAGAAAGCTCCGAGTAGCGGGCCATCTGGCGGAATTTCCGCCGCGGTGAAAGTTTCTTCTGCATGATGGTTCTCTCGGCGCTCCGACCGGACGCAGGCCTCTTCGAGTTCCTGGCCCACAGGGCCCGCTCTGCGTCCGTGCGCCGCCTCGCAATCGATGTGGGGGTGGGCGCAGGGGCATTTGTCGCGGCGCTCCGGTGGGACCATGCGGCGCACCTGGTGATTGCCAGTGCAGGGACCCTTCTTTTTTCCTATGGGGCCTGGGGGATGCTCGATCG
>JADGQV010000134.1 GCA_017881465.1 Gemmatimonadaceae bacterium | reverse complement strand
GGGGAGCGTCGCGTCGAGCGCCTTGATGCGCGGCAGCAGTTCGAGTCCGGTAGCGTCGGGGAGTCGCAGGTCGAGGAGCACGAGATCCGCGGGTTCGCGGGCGAGCGCCGCGAGCAGGCTCTTGCCGTCGGCAACATCCTCGGTGACAAGGCCCGCTTCGTTGAGCCGCTCCGCCAGCCAGAGGCGAATGAGCATCTCGTCGTCACAGATCACGACGCGGGCCTTTTTCATTTCGCAGGCTCTTGTGACGCGGCGGCAGCGCCGCTTGCGTGTGCGGGCAGCCGAATCGTCACTGTTGTTCCTTCGCCGAGCCGGCTGCGCAGCGCGACAGTGCCGCCGTGACGCTGAATGATCTCGCGGGTGATCGAGAGCCCAAGCCCAGTGCCGGTGTGGCGTGTGGTGAAGAACGGTTTGAAGACCGACTCGAGCTGTTCCGGTGCGATGCCGCGCCCCGTATCAGTGATTTCGATCTCGATCCAGTCCCCTGACGTTCGCGTGTACACGTCGACGCGGCCGCCGTGCGGCGTCGCCTCGATGGCGTTCATGAGAAGGTTGATGAGCGCCTGGTGGATCATTTCGGCGTCCGCGAGGACGCTCGCGTGCGAGGGATCGAGACGGATCTCAATACGCACGCCGCCCTTGTCAGCGGTGGGTTGCACGAGACGGATTGCTCGCTCGGCGAGATCGTCTCCGCTCACGGCAGCGAACGCCGGTGTCGCGGGGCGCGCGAAGGTCAGCAATTCCTGGATCGCGTCCTGCACGTGCCGTATCTGCCGCTCCATCTCATCGATGATGGGCAGCAGCGTCGCATCGGTGCCCGCGCGGCGACGCACGATGTCGAGACCGCTTGCAACGCCGACAACCGGATTCTTGATCTCGTGCGCAATTCCGCTCGCCAACTCGCCCACCGTGGCGAGCTGCGAGGCACGCTCGATCTCTCGCTCGTGCAGCTCGCGCACGTCGTTGGTCGTCTCGGCGAGCGCGGTGGTCATCTCGTTGAACGCGTGACCGAGTTCTCCTATCTCGTCGCCAGCGTCGTCCTTCACCCGAACGCTGAGATCGCCTCGCGCGACGCGCCGGCTCGCATGCACGAGCCGGCTCAAGGGTGCCACGACGTTGCGGGACACGACGACCGCCGTTCCGATGAGTACGGCCACAAGCAGCAGCTCGAGCAGCAGCGCCAGGCTGCCGAGACGCCGCAGCGCCCCGAATGCCTCATCGGCCGGTACCTCCGCAATCAACCGCCACTCATAGTTTGGCAGCGCCACGATCGTGCCGAGCACGCGTGCGCCGTCGGCGGCGCGATACTGCTCGTAAGCGCCGTCAGGCAGCGCGAGTAGTGGTGTGACGAGGGGTGCGGCGTAGTCCACACTGTCCTGCGGATGCGATACGAACAGCGGCCGCCCGCCCGCGTCGACGATGAAACTCTCGACGTGTGCGGCGAGCCGGTCGGGGAGCTGCAGCATGTCGCGGAACCCGTCGAGGCTCAGAGTTCCGGCGAGAAACGCCACGGGTACGCTTTCAGGCCCACGAACCGGGACTACGAGGCGGAACATCGGTCGCACGCCGCGCGGCGTGGACAGCAGCATCGCCGAGACCGAACCGGCCGCTTCGTGCGCGGGAAGGGCGGTACTGAGGTTTTCGCGGAGGCCGACTGACGCGGCGATCCTGCCGTCGGGGGTGAACAGATACAGCGCGTCAAACAGTTTGAGCTCGTCGAGCTTGCGACGTAACAGGCGCTCCATTTCGGTGCGACTTGCGGCCTCGCCCATCGCGCCCGTCGGAAGTCCCTGTGATCGCTGAGCCCCCGCCGCGAGGAACTCGTTGCCGGCAGCGACGGCCTGCAGGAGGAGCAGCGCGCGGTCAGTCCGATCCCGGATGTGCTGCGCCTGGACCTGCGCAATCGCGCTGAGGTACCGCTCGACCAGCCGCGTGATGATCCCTTCGCTCCGCCGATAGCCGATGGCGTTGGTGACCAGGAGCGGGAGGAGCGAGAAAACCAGGAACCAGGCGAGCAGCCGACGGCTGAGACGGCCGTGCCGTCCCATCTCCGTCGTCATCGGTCCCGGCGGCGTCATTGACTGCCCTCGCTCCGTTGACCTTGCAAGAGGATCTTCGATCGCTGCAAGAGGATCTTCGATCGCTGCAAGGGATCTTCGATCGCTATGTCGGTCTGCATATGCAAGGTGAGCGCCGCGTCAGCCAGCTACATAAGAGCAAGCGCTGTAATGAGTTACGCACGTAGCCCATATATTGAGTGGGGCATTTACCCCATAATCGCCAAACTTGTCGGCTGACGACAGGGTAATTTCCCCCACTCTCTGTAAGGGATGCGCAACCTCCTGTGAAGCGCAGGCTTGCGCGCTCGGCGAGGACCCCCCCGGGAATGCAAACGGTAGCGACGGTGAAAACCCGCATCGCCACCGTCGGTCACCAGTTCAGGCCGGTTTTCGTCGACTCGGCTTCAGGGGTCAGATCGACAGATTTTCCGGGGGTTTGGTCCAGCGTCGCATCGCTACGACTATCACGGCGAGTCCGCCAAGGACCACCAGCACTGGGAGCGCATAGATCAGGATGTTGAACCCTGACGCGCGTGGCTGGAGGAGAATCCACTCACCATACTTGGACACGAAGTAGGCCTTGACCTCGTCGGGACTCTTGCCGGTGCGGAGCTGCTCCCGAACCAAGTCGCGCATCTGCTGGGCGAGTTCGGCCGGCGAATCCTGAATGGAGACTCCCTGGCAAACCGGGCAACGCAACTGCCCAGCCACCGCGTTTGTCCTGGCCTCTAGGGCGGTGTCGGCCGCCGCCTGCTGAGCGACTGGGGCTGCGCTTGCTCCAGCCGCCTGTGCGCCGGCGCGACCGGTAATCGCCGCAAGCAGCGCCGCGGAAACGACCAGCATGTTGCGCTTCACGATCGACTCTTCGTTGCGGGGGCCGCCGGCTTCGGGGGGAGCGCCGCGATCAGCGAATCCACGATGTGTGCGAGGCCCACTCCAGTCACGGGGCCGAGTTGTTTGTAGGCGACGCGCCCGTCGCCGTCGATGAAAAAGGTCTCCGGTACGCCGTAGAGGCCGTAGTCGATTGCGGTACGCGCGCCAGGGTCTTGCATCGAGGGATAGCTCTGTCCCCCCATTTCCGCGATCCATGCCTCTCCCGCCGCCAGGCTATCGTTGTACAACACGCCGAGAAAATGCACCGGGCGTCCCGTGTACAGGCGAGCAGTCGTTGAGAGCACCGCGTGTTCTTCGCGGCAGGCCCCGCACCACGAAGCCCAGAAGT
Organism: Gemmatimonadaceae bacterium; assembly: GCA_017881465.1. Taxonomy (GTDB): domain Bacteria; phylum Gemmatimonadota; class Gemmatimonadetes; order Gemmatimonadales; family Gemmatimonadaceae; genus UBA4720. The sequence continues at coordinate 2,651 of JADGQV010000134.1, read as the reverse complement.
TGAGCACGACGACCTGTCCGCGAAGGTCAGCCAAGCGGACGGTGTCTCCGACGGGGCGACTCAACGGCGGTTGTCCCGGCGCGAACACGTCGAGCGAAAACTGTGGCGCAGCGTGTCCGGGCAGGGGCGACGGAATCTCCCCAGGGTCACGCGTGAATCCCCATGCGAACAGCAGGATCACTGGAACCGCCGTGACCGCGGCGATGAGGGAGCGTTTCCAGTTCACGGTGCGGTCTCCGCAACAACCGCCCCCCGGACAGGCACAACGTCCGGTTCGGACAGCGAGCTGTCGGGTCGGCGGCGCGCGGGTAGCATGCCAATGAGCGCGCCGAGAACGATAACGCCTCCTCCGAACCAAATCCACGACACAAGCGGCTGCACGATCGCTCTGATGGTTGCGTGCGCTCCGTTCGGATCGAACGACATCAGCGTCAGATACAAGTCGCCGCCGATGGTGCTGCGCACTTGCGGTGTGGGGACAGGCTGATCCGACGTCGGGTAATAGTTCATGCGCGGTTCAATTACGCCCACCACTCGCCCGTTCTTCAGTACCTCGACGGTCGCGCCGATCACAGAGCGTTGTACCTCCTCTCGTCCCCACACTCCCTTAAGCCGAATGGTTTGTCCGGCGACGGTCAGTGTGTCGCCCGGCTTCATGGTCATCTCTCGTTCTCTGCGGAACGATGACGAACCGGCGATTCCAAGCGCGGCGATCAGGAGGCCGAGATGAGCCAGATAGCCACCGTATCGACGCTGGTTGCCTCGTATGAGGCGATAGAGCGCCGTGGCCCAGCCTTCCCCGTGCGCGTTACGGCGAGCGCGCAACCCGATCCAGTATTCGCGAAGATTCGCCACTGCCGCGTAGCCGACGAAGGTGAACGCCACAACGCCGTAGAAATTCCGTGCCCCTGCCACGAGCGCTCCTACGCAAAACAGGAACGCGCCAACCAGGGGCGGTAGCAGCTTCGAACGCATCTCCGCCGCCGTCGCGCTCCGCCAGGGGAGCGCAGGTCCGACGCCCATCAGGAAGAGCAGCATCACAACCATCGGGAGCGTCATTCGATTGAAGAACGGTGCGCCTACGCTGACCTTCACCCCGCGTATCGCTTCGGCGATCAAGGGGAACAGCGTGCCAATGAGCACCGTGAACATGAATGCGGTCAGGAACAAGTTGTTGAGCAGGAAAACGGTTTCACGTGACGCCGCCGAGTCCATTCTGCCCGACGTGCGAAGCCGGTCGGAATTTCCCGCGACCATCACGAGCGCACCAATGAGCACGAGCGCGATGAAGGCGAGGAAATAGTAGCCGATCACACCGACTGTGAACGCGTGCACCGACGAGATGATACCCGAGCGTGTGAGGAACGTCCCGAGCACCGTGAGGACAAACGTCCCGACGACGAGGTTGACGTTCCAGAGCCGGAGCATGCCGCGCCGCTCCTGCAGGACCATCGAATGCAGGTACGCCGTCGCCGTGAGCCACGGGAGAAACGATGCGTTCTCAACCGGATCCCACGCCCAGTAGCCGCCCCAGCCGAGCACCTCGTACGACCACCACATTCCGGCGACGATCGCGGCACTAAGGAAGCCCCACGACAGGAGGGTCCAGCGATGACTCAGCTTGATCCAATCATCGCCGGTAACTTCGCCGGACAGCATCGCCCCGACAGCGAATGCGAACGGCACCGTCATCCCGACGTACCCGAGGTAGAGGAGGGGAGGGTGCACTCCCATCAAGATGTGGTTCTGCAGCAGCGGATTCGGGCCCGGTCCGTCGGCAGGGATGGGAAAGACCGGGTGAAACGGGTTAGCCGGCCCGACGAGCAGAATGCCGAAAAACAGCGAGACTGCGAGGAGCGCCAACGCGGTGTACGGGATGAGGTTGCCTGGCCGGTTGCGATTCAGCCACACGACCACGCTGCCGTAGAGCGCGAGGACCCATGCCCAAAACAGAATCGATCCTTCAAGCGCGCCCCAGAGCGAAATCACCGTGTAAAAGAGGGGCGTGGCACGGCTGCCGACCTGCGCAACGTACGACACGGAGAAGTCGTGCGTGACGAGGGCGACGATCATTGCGACCGTCGCAGTGGACACGAGCAGAAAATTCGTGTAGAGCGTGCTGTACACGACGGGAATCCACTCGCGCCGGCCCGTACGAACTGCGACGGGTGCCAGCACGATGCCCAACATCAGGATGGGCAGTGCGATGAGCAGCGCGTCATGCGCGAAAGGGCCGATCACGAGCCCGTTCCTTTGATGAGGGTCTTGTACATGTCCTGGGGTTTTTCGCCAGCCTTCGGCGGACGGTATTCATTCGAGTGCTTGACCAGCAGGTTCGTCGCCTGAAAGAGGCCACTGCGCTCATAACGCCCCTCGACAACGACGCCCATTCCATCGTGAAACATCTGCGGCGGCGCGCCTTTCGAGCGAGTCGCAATCTCGGCCGTGCCGTCGGTTATCACGAATCGAAGGTCGAGCGTTTTCGCGTCCCATTGCACCGATCCTGGCTTTACCTGCCCACCAAGCCGAACCGGGACTTCATACCCATCGGCGCCCTTGGCGAGCAATTCCTGCGGCGTCAGGAAGAAGACGATGTTCTTGTCGAGATTCCCATACAGCAGCCATGCGAATGCGCCGAGCGCCACGACGAC
>JADGQV010000133.1 GCA_017881465.1 Gemmatimonadaceae bacterium | reverse complement strand
GAGATCGAAGATCCGCGACGAGTTCTCCAGCAGAGTCGGAGATCTTCTCTCCGGAGAAGTCCAGCAGATCGAGCGCGGCAAGCTCGTCATCATGCTCAATAAGTTCCGCGAGGCGGAAGCGATCATTCCTTACCGCGAGCAGAACCACCGCGAGCATTTCCATCAGGGCGATCCGATCCGCGCCGTACTGAAGCGCGTCGAGGAGACTCCGAAGGGGCCGCGTCTCGTTCTTAGCAGAGCGGATGCGCTCTTCGTGAAGGCGTTGTTCAAGCTCGAGGTCCCGGAGATCCAGCAGAATCTGGTCGACATCCGCGCCAGCGCGCGTGAGGTCGGAAGCCGAACCAAGATCGCGGTGTTCTCGCGTGACGATTCGGTCGATCCGGTGGGCGCCTGCGTCGGCCTCAAGGGCTCGCGCGTTCAGGCAGTCGTCAACGAGCTCGGCGGCGAGCGAATCGATATCGTCCCATGGTCGGCCGATCCCGAGCGCTTCGCCAAGCTGGCGCTCGCGCCGGCGCGCGTCGCGCGCGTGTTCAGCGATCCGGCGACGAAGACGATTCAGGCGATCGTGGACGAGGATCAGCTGTCTCTCGCGATCGGACGCAACGGTCAGAACGTGCGCCTCGCGTCGGAGCTCACCGAATGGAAGATCGAGCTCTACTCGAGTCGTGAGTGGATGGAGCGTGGCACCGATCAACCGATCTTTGCGCCGCTTCCGACCGACGAGCCCGTATCGGGCGTGAATCCGCGCCTCGTCGACATCGAGGGAATGCAGCCGGCAACGGTCGCCGTTCTCGAAGAGGCCGGCTACAAGACGCTGGACGACATTATAGATCTCGAGCGCGAAGATTTTCTGCGTCTGCCCGGCATCGCGCCGGAAGAGGCGGACCGTCTGATGGCGATCATCAACGAGCTGACGACTGACGAAGCGCCGGAGACCGGCGATGAGGCGGTTGCGACGACAGAGGCGGATGCGGAGGCGGGCAGCGAGATGGCATCCGAGGGCGGAAGCGCTGCCGCTGCCGCGGTCGAGCTGACGCCGGAGAAGGAAGAAAAGAAAACGGAAGGGAAGAAAAAGGAAGCGAAGGCGACGGAAGGGAAGAAGACGGAGTAGCGGAGAGTGGACGCCGTTCAGCAGCGCAAACTCCTCGGCCTCATCGGTCTGGGTGTTCGCGGACGCGGGGCGATCGTCGGTGTGCAGCAAGTGCGGGAGGCGGCGAAGCGCGGCAAGTTGTTTCTGGCTATTGCAGCGCCCGACGCGTCGAGTAACAGTTTGGACAAAGTGCTTCCGCTGCTTCGGGCTCGCGGAATCACGGTCCTCGCTGGTCCACCGGCCGCCGAGTTGGGCGCGGCAGTGGGACGCGATGCCACCGCGGTAATTGGTATTGTCGATAGAGGTCTGGCAAAGGGGATTCGGGCACTAAGCCCGACTCCGATGCCTGATGGCCGTAAGGACGGGGAGGAGCAGGGTTGAGCAAGCTTCGAGTACATGATTTGGCAGGCGAGTTCGGGGTTCCCAGTGACGAGGTGATCAATCTCCTTCGTCTGATGGACGTTCCTGTGCGCAGCCATCTGAGTCCGCTGAGCGACGATCAGGTTGCCCGCATCCGCGCCCGCTGGGAGCGCGAGAAGCGCGCGCGCGTTGCGGCTCCGCCGGCCGCGACTCGTCGTCGTCGCGGAACCGCGACGGCCGCTCCTGCCCCTGAAGCGAAGCCCGAGCCGGCCGCATCCGCGGAAGGCGCCACGAGGCGCCGTCGTCGTGCGGCCACTGAGCCCGTAGCAGAAGCACTGGTTGAGGCGCCGGCTCCCGAGGAAGGGAAATCGCCGGCTTCTGCAGCTCCAGCTGCTGCGCCGGCGCCAATCGCCGCTTCGATGCCGGCCGATGCTCCGACAATCGAGCTCCCAAGGACTCCGTCTGTTCCCGCGCGGTCCGCCGCGCCGCCCGCCCAGACCGCGCACGCTGGGACCGCGCACGCCGGCGACCGCAGCGATGGCCGCGAGCGTCAGCGTCCGCAGCCGGTAGTGCCGGGCGCTCCGCGTCCGCGCCCCGTTGCAACAGGAGCGCCGTACGCGCCGCCTCGTCCGGTCGCATCAGCGGCTCCAGGTGCAGGTACCGCACCGACGCGCCGCGACGATCGCGGCACGGGTGGGGGTCGCGGCGAAGAGCGTGGTGGGCGCCGCGGCAAGAAAGGAAAGCGCGGAGTCGATCAGGAAGCGGTATCTGCGAACATCGGCAAAACGATGGCGTCGATGCGCGGCCCAATTCGTCGCGGCGGAGCTCGCCGCGCGGAAGACGGCACCTATCGCGAGGAGCTCGCCGCGCAGCAGGCGGCCGAGGTGGAGCGTGAGAAGAAGACGGTTCGCGTCAACGAGTTCATCACCGTCAACGAGCTCGCGCAAATCCTCAAGACCCCAGCTGTCCAGATCGTCGGGTTCGCGTTCAAGAACCTCGGCCTGATGGTCACGATCAACCAGCGGCTCGACTTTGACCAGATCGAATTGATCGCGGGCGAGTTCGGCTTCCAGGCCGTGAAGGAAGAAGAGTACGCGGCCGATCTTAAGACCACACCAACTGCCGAGGATACCGCGGATCAGCTGGAATCTCGTCCGCCGGTCGTCACGATCATGGGTCACGTCGATCACGGCAAGACATCGCTGCTCGACTATATCCGCAAATCGAACGTCGTCGCCGGTGAGTCGGGCGGCATCACGCAGCACATCGGCGCATATCACGTCTCGCTGCCTGGCGGCAAGTTCATCACGTTCCTCGACACGCCCGGCCACGAAGCGTTCACGGCCATGCGCGCGCGCGGCGCGCAGGTCACGGACATCGTCGTGCTCGTCGTGGCTTCGGACGATCAGGTGATGCCGCAGACCATCGAGGCGATCTCGCACGCCAAGAACGCCGGCGTGCCGATGATCGTTGCGATCAACAAAATCGACGTTCCGGGCGCAAACCCGATGAAGGTGAAGCAGGGTCTTCTCCAGCACGGAGTCGTGCTCGAGGAGTTCGGCGGTACCGTCCTCTCGACCGAGGTATCCGCGAAGAAGGGAACGAATATCGACATCCTGCTCGATCAGATTCTGCTGCAGGCCGAGATCCTCGACCTCAAGGCGAATCCGAACCGGAGCGCCGTGGGCTCGGTGATCGAAGCGCAGCTCGATCCTGGCAAGGGCGCCATTGCGACGATTCTCATCAGCAACGGCACGCTTCGCGTCGGCGACGACTTTATCTGCGGCATGTACTCGGGCCGCGTGAGAGCGCTGCTGGATGAGCGCGGCCGCAACATCAAGGACGCGGGTCCCGCCATACCGGCTCAGGTCCTTGGCATCGGCGGGGTTCCGATGGCCGGCGACCAGTTCGTGGTTGTGGAAGATGCGATGGAGTCGCGCGAGATCGCGCAGCGCCGCCAGCGTCTCGACCGCGAGGCGAAGAGCCGCCGCACGGCCAAGGGCGTGGTGTCGCTGGAAGACTTCATGTCGCAGACGGCTCCCGGTCAGAAGCGGACGCTCCGCATCGTGATCAAGGCCGACCAGGGCGGTCCCGCGGAAGCGCTCGCGGACGCGCTTGGCCAGCTGTCACACGAGGAAGTCTCGGTAGACGTCATCCACCGCGGTGTGGGTGCCATCACGGAGAGCGACATTCTGCTCGCGCGTGCATCCGGCGCGATCATCGTCGGCTTCCACGTGCGGCCCGACAACAACGCGCGCGCCGCGGCCGAGCGTGAAGGCGTGGACATCAAGCTCTACAAGATCATCTACGAAGCGGTCGAAGACGTTCGTGCCGCGCTCGAGGGCATGCTTCGCCCCGAGGAGAAGGAGGTCGTGCTCGGCGAAGCCCAGGTTCGCGAGCTGTTCAAGGTTCCGAAGATGGGCGTGATTGCCGGCTGCTCCGTGCGCAGCGGAGTCATTAACCGACAGGGCCGCGTTCGCGTGATCCGCGACGGGGTGGAGATCTACGACGGAGCCATCGCGTCGCTGCGCCGCTTCAAGGACGACGTCAAGGAAGTGCGCGACGGATTCGAGTGCGGAATTGGCGTCGAAAACTTCAACGACATCAAGGTGGGCGACGTGCTCGAATGCTACAAAAAGGAGCAAGTGGCGCGGACTCTGAGCGGTACTGGTGAACTTGCAGTCTCTGGACCTACTATCTCTGGCTCGGGTCGCGTGACTGCATCGGGACGGAGAGGCTCCGAGGGCGCGCCTGCGTAACACGCGTCGAGCGGACCGCGTCGCCGAAGCGGTCCGCGTCGAGGTGGCGACATTCCTCACCGAATCGGTAAAGGATCCGCGCATCGTTGGCTTCGTCACCGTCACCGGCGCCGAGGTCAGTTCCGACCTCCGCCACGCCCGTGTCTACGTCAGCGTGCTCGGGAGTGATACCGAGAAGAAGGCGACTTTCGACGGGCTCGAGAGCGTTGCCTCGCACCTCCGCTCACGCGTAGCGCGCGAGCTGCAGCTGCGGGTCGCCCCCGATATTCAGTTCAAGGAAGACGACACCATCGCTCGGGCCGCCCGCATCGAATCGCTCCTCGCTGACGTGAAGAGGCAGGACGCCGCAGCGGGCCGTGGTCGCGAAGAAGACTGACCGTCCCGACGAGCTCTCGGCGCCCCCTCAGGGATTGTTGCTCGTAGACAAGCCCGTGGGAATGACTTCGCACGACGTCGTTCAGCACGTAAGACGAATTTACGGTGAGCGCAGCATTGGTCACCTCGGCACGCTCGATCCTTTCGCCACCGGGCTGCTCGTTCTCCTCCTCGGCCGCGCCACGCGGCTCGCGACGTTCATCGATGCCGAGCCCAAGGTTTACGAAGCGAGAATCAAGTTTGGAGAAGAGACCGACACTGACGACGCGACGGGGACAGTTATCCGTGTGGCACCCTCTCCACGCGAGGACGACGTCAGATCGGCGGTGAAGTCGCTCACGGGCACCATCTCCCAGGTACCTCCAGCGTATTCGGCGAAGAGTGTCGATGGAACCCGAGCGTACGATGCGGCCCGTCGGGGGGAGCCCCTCGATCTCGCAGCCGTGAACGTCACGGTACACAGTTGGGACCTGGGCAAACTCACCGGCGATTCGCTCTCGGCCGTCATCACCTGCAGCAGCGGGACCTACATTCGCGCTCTTGCCCGGGACCTCGGACGTCTCACATCCTCCGCGGCGCACCTCGAACAGCTCCGCCGCACGCGTGCCGGCGCGTTTGATGTGCGGGATGCCGCGACGCTGGAGAGCCTTGCCAACAGTCCAGCGCGCGTGAGAGCGCTGCGCGTCGTGCCGGATGCCTAGGCAAATCGACGCGTCCGACGAGTCGGGACTGCCGCCCTACGTCTCGGCCACGGTGATCACCGTCGGGACATTCGACGGCGTTCATCGCGGCCATCGCGACGTCGTCGAGCGGCTCGTGGCGCGCTCGCGCCATCTCAAGATCCCGAGCGTTCTCGTGACCTTCGAGCCGCACCCGCTCGAGATCGTGAATCCAGCGGCCGCTCCGCTGCTGCTCACCACGCACGACGAGAAGCTGGAAATCCTGGCCGAGACGGGCATCGACTATCTGGCGGTCGTGCCCTTTACCGCGGAGCTTGCCGCGTATTCCGCTGAGGATTTCGTCGAGCTCATCCTCAGGCGCTGTTTCCGGCTGCGGGAGCTGCTGATCGGCTATGATCACGGCTTCGGCCGGCAGCGGGCGGGAAATGTCGCTGTTTTGCGGACGCTCGGGGAACGAGACGGCTTCCGTGTCGATGTGGTGGACCCCGTCTCGACGCCGGACGGACACTCGGTGTCTTCGACCTCAATCCGCCGCGCGGTTGCGGGCGGTGATCTGGGCCGCGCGGCGGAAGCTCTGGGACGCCTCTACTCCGTGAGCGGCCGTGTCATCGAAGGATCGCAACGCGGCCGCAAGGTCGGCTTTCCCACCTTGAATCTTGGACCTCCGCCCCCGAGGAAGCTTCTTCCGCCCGAAGGTGTATATGCGGTGCGTGTTCAAACGGCGGCTGGCCCGTTTGGCGGGATGATGAACCTCGGATCACGGCCGACGTTTGGAGATTCG
>JADGQV010000053.1 GCA_017881465.1 Gemmatimonadaceae bacterium | reverse complement strand
GATCGGAATCTCGGCGGTCTTCGGATCCTGGATGAGCGCGCGTCCGCCGCGCCTCACGATGTGCGCGAGGCCGCTCGCTCCATCCTCGTTCGCGCCGGTGAGGATGATTCCGATTGTCTCCGACCGGTAAGTATCGGCGGCCGATGCGAACATCACATCGATCGACGGGCGGCTGAATCTGACCGGCTCCTCGGTGGTGAGCGACAGGTATCCGGGTTCGACCAGGATGTGATAGTTCGCGGGGGCGACATGCACGGTTCCCGCGCACAGCGCGTCCTTGTCCTCGACCTCGACGACTTTGAGCGGCGTCGCGTCCCCGAGAAGCTGTGCCAGCAGCCGATCGGAATCCTTGCTCCGATGCTGTACCACCACGATCGGAATCGGGAACTCCTCCGGCAGCCCGCCGAGAATCTTCGTCAGCGCGGACAATCCGCCCCACGATGTCCCCATTGCGACGATCGAGTACGGCATCGCTATCTCACCTTTCGGAAGATTTTTTCCGGGGGCGCCATCTGCTGATAGCATTCCTCGTGCGACATGAACCGCAGCGTCTCCTTGCTGCCCAGCACCAGCACTCCGAACATGGCGAGGCTGTCGTAGAACAGGCTGTGGACCTTCGACTGGAGCGTCTTGTCGAAGTAGATGAGCACGTTCCGGCAGAGGATGACGTTGAACTCGCTGAACGAGCGGTCCGTGACCAGGTTGTGCTGCGAGAATACCACGTTCTTCGTCAGCGACTGATCGAACAACGCTCCCCCATATTTCGCCGTGTAGTACTCGGAGAACGATCTCTTGCCTCCGGCCCGCATGTAATTGTCGGTGTACTCCTGCATCCGCTCGAGCGGAAAGATTCCCGCCTTCGCTCTCTGGAGCACCACTTCGTTGATGTCCGTCGCGTAGATGCGGGAGCGGTCGTACAGCCCTTCTTCGCGCAGCAGCATCGCCATCGAATAGACTTCTTCGCCCGTCGAGCAGCCGGCGTGCCAGATGCGGATGAAGGGATAGGTGCGGAGCAGCGGCACGACGTGCTGGCGAAACGTGATGTAGAAGCTCGGATCCCGGAACATCGCCGTCACGTTGATGGACAGATCCAGCAGCAGCTTCTCCATCATTGCCGGCTCGTGAAGCACGCGCTCCTGGAGCGCGCTCATGGTCGGTAGCCCTTCCTCCTGGATGCGCTTCCACAGCCGGCGGCGAATCGACGCGTAGGCGTAGGACCGGAAATCGAACCCGTAATGACGGAAGATCCCCTCCAGCAGCAGCTCGATCTCGATTCTCTCCAAATCGGGCTTGAACGGCTGCCGGTCGGGCTCCGCGCCAGTGCCGGATACCTCCGCTATCTGTACAGCCATACTCGCAGCAGTGACAACAGCTGCTCGGTATCGACGGGCTTCGTGATGTAGTCGGAAGCTCCCGCCGCGATGCACTTCTCGCGATCACCCTTCATTGCCTTTGCCGTCAGCGCGATGATCGGAAGCGACTTGAACTGGTCCATCGCGCGGATCGCCCTCGTCGTCTCGTAGCCATCCATCTCCGGCATCATTACGTCCATCAGCACCGCGTCCACGTTCGCGTCCTTCTTCAGCTGCTCGATCGCCTGCTTTCCGTTTTCGGCGAATCGCACGACCATGCCGTGATCCTCGAGCATGCTCGTCAGCGAGAAGATGTTGCGTACGTCGTCGTCCACCACGAGGATGTTCTTCCCGGCGACCACGGAGTCGGCATCGTGAAGATGCTCCAGCATCTTCCGCTTCTGCTCGGGCAGCTTCGCCTCGACGCGGTGGAGGAAGAGCGCCGTTTCGTCGAGCAGGCGCTCGGGAGACTTCACGTCCTTCACGATGATCGTCTCCGCGTACTTCTTGATCTTCGTCTCGTCCTCCGGGCTCAGCTCCTTGCCGGTGTAGATGATGATCGGAAGGTCGTGGTTGTCCGAATCCGACTTCACCTGCTCGAGCAGGTCGAAGCCGCTCATGTCGCCCGTGCGGAGCCCGAGGTCGAGCACCATGCAGTCGAAGTGCCTCTCATGGAGCTTGCCCAGCGCCTCTTCCGCGGAGCCAACCGCGATAATCTCGACGTCGTCGTCCGCGATCAGCTCGACGATGCTCCGCCGCTGCGCGTCGTTGTCCTCGACGACCAGCAGGTTTTTCGGCACGGTGTCGATGAAAGTGGAGATTCGCGCGAACGCCGCATCGAGCGCTTCCTTGCTCACTGGCTTGGCCAGGAAGGCGATCGCGCCCGCGTTGAGTCCCGCGCGTTTCTGCTCGACGCCCGAGATGATGTGCACCGGGACGTGCCTCGTCTCCGGATCGCGCTTGAGGCGATCGAGCACCTCGAGTCCATCCATTCCCGGCATGTCGATGTCGAGGGTGATCGCATCCGGACGAATGTCGCGCGCGGCCTCGAGGCCGGCCTCGCCGTCCAGCTCGACCACCGCCTTGTAGCCCTTGTCGCGCGCCATGTCGAGCAGAATCTTCGCGAAGTTCTGATCGTTCTCGATGACGAGCACGGTGCGATCGCCTTCCTCTATCCGCTCCCTGTCGTCGGCTATCATCGTTTGCGGTACCGCTCGACGCTCGGGCCGATACTGCAGCGCGTCACCGGAGGGCTTGCGCCGCTGGTCTCGACTTGGCGGTTCTGCCCTGACCGGCGTAGTCCGTCGCGGCGCTCCCATGTTGCGGACCAGTGAAGGGTAGTTGCTGATACGGATCGGATCGCGATCGGGCCCGTCCTGACGCGGGATGTACCGCAGGGGGAGGAACAACGTAAACGTGCTGCCCTGATTCTCCCCGCTCTCGACCCTGATCTCACCGCCGAGCAGGCGCGCAATCTCTCGGCTGATCGAAAGTCCGAGACCCGTTCCACCATACTTGCGGCTCGTCGTTCCGTCCGCCTGCTGGAACGCCTCGAAGATCAGTCGCTGCTTGTCCTTGGGAATTCCGACGCCAGTATCGGAGACCGAGAACGCGAGCACCTCCGGCGTAGCTTCGAGCGCAGGATTCAGGAACCGGCGTCCCTTCTCGGCGCGACGAACGGTGAGAGTGACGTCTCCCTGCTCAGTGAACTTGAACGCATTGGACAGAAGGTTCTTGAGAACCTGCTGCAGCCGCCCGCCGTCGGTGAGGATCGTCTGCGGAAGATCCGAGACCAGGTCGACGTGGAATCCGAGCCCCTTCTGGTCGGCGAGCTGGTTGAAGCTGCGCTCGACGAATTCCTTGAAGTCCGAGAGCCGGATCTCCGTCGGATTCACATCCATCTTGCCGGCTTCGACCTTCGATAGATCGAGCACGTCGTTGATGAGATTGAGCAGATCGCTTCCAGACGTGAGAATCGTCTGCGCAAACTCGACCTGCTTCGCGCTGAGATTGCCGTCCTTGTTCTCGCTCAGCAGCCGCGCCAGGATGAGGAGGCTGTTGAGCGGAGTCCTCAGCTCGTGCGACATGTTGGCGAGGAACTCCGACTTGTACTTGGAGCTGAGCGCGAGCTGCTCCGCCTTCTCCTCGAGAGCGAGTCGTGCCGCTTCCACCTCCTCGTTCTTCGATTCGACCTTCCGGTTCTGCTCGGCCAGTAGCGACGCCTTTTCCTCGAGCTCCTCATTGACCTGCTGAAGCTCCTCCTGCTGATCCTTGAGCAGCTCCTCCGAGGTGCGAAGCGTCGTCGCCTGCGCCTCGAGCTCGGCGTTGGATCTCTTCAGCTCTTCCTGCTGCTTGCGCAGCTCTTCGGATTGACTCTGAAGCTCCAAAGTCAGGCCCTGCGACTGCTCCAACAGCTCCGCCGTCCGCATGTTGGCCGAGATCATATTGATCACGACTCCCACACTCTCCGCGAACTGATCGAGGAAGAGCTGGTGGATCTGGCTGAAGGGCAGGAACGAAGCGAGCTCGATCACGGCCTTCACTTCTCCCTCGAACAGCACGGGGAGCACGAGGACGTTGCGCGGCGGCGCCTCTCCAAGACCCGACGAGATCCGGATGTAGTCGTCCGGAATGTTCGTGAGCAGAATCGGTTTCTTCTCCAGCGCCGCTTGCCCGACGAGCCCTTCGCCGAGGTTAAAGCGGTTGCCGACGTGCTTGCGCTCCTTGTACGCGTAGCTCGCGATGAGCTTCAGCACCGGCGTGTTGTCGTCGTCGTCCATGATGTAGAACGCGCCGTGGTGCGCCGAGACGAGCGGCGTGAGCTCCGACATGATGAGCTTTGACACCGCTTCCAGATCCTTCTGTCCCTGCATCATCCGCGAGAACTTGGCGAGGTTCGTCTTCAACCAGTCCTGTTCCGAATTCTTCTCGGTCGTGGACTTCAGGTTCACGATCATCTGGTTCAGGTTGTTCTTCAGCTCGTCCAGCTCACCCTGAGCCTCCACCGCGATCTGCCTGCTCAAGTCGCCCCGCGTCACCGCGGTCGCGACGTCCGCGATCGCTCGCACCTGCAGCGTCAGGCTGTTCGCCATCGCGTTCACGTTGTCGGTGAGTGCTCTCCACGTTCCGGCGGCACCGGGCACTTCCGCCTGGCCGCCGAGCTTCCCTTCAGTGCCTACTTCCTTGGCGACACGCGTCACTTCGTCCGCGAAGACACGGAGCGAGTCCACCATCGCGTTGACGGTGTTCTTGAGCTCGAGAATCTCACCGCGCACCTCGACGGTGATCTTCTGCGAGAGATCTCCCTTGGCGACCGCGGTCGTGACGAGGGCGATGTTTCTGATCTGGCTCGTCAGATTTCCGGCCAGCGTATTCACGTTGTCCGTCAGATCCTTCCACGTGCCCGCGACTCCGGGCACGTTCGCCTGCCCGCCCAGCTTTCCTTCCGTGCCCACGTCGCGTGCGACTCGCGTCACTTCGGACGAGAACGCGCTCAGCTGATCGACCATTGTATTGATGGTGTTCTTCAGCTCGAGGATCTCCCCCTTCACGTCGACCGTCATCTTGCGCGAGAGGTCTCCCTTCGCGACCGCGGTCGTGACGTCGGCGATGTTTCTCACCTGGCCGGTGAGGTTCGACGCCATGAAGTTCACGTTGTCGGTGAGATCCTTCCACGTTCCGGCGACGCCAGGCACGTTTGCCTGTCCGCCCAGCCGGCCCTCGGTACCCACCTCGCGCGCGACGCGTGTCACTTCGCCCGCGAAAACGCTCAGGCTGTCCACCATCGTGTTGATGGTCTGCTTGAGCTCGAGAATCTCGCCCTTCACATCGACCGTGATCTTGCGCGACAGATCTCCCTTCGCGACCGCCGTCGTCACATCGGCGATGTTTCTGATCTGGCCCGTGAGGTTGGACGCCATCGCGTTCACGTTGTCCGTGAGATCCTTCCATGTTCCGGCGACACCCGGAACGCTCGCCTGTCCGCCGAGCTTGCCTTCCGTTCCTACTTCCTTCGCGACGCGCGTGACTTCGTCGGCGAACGCGCTGAGCTGATCGACCATCGTGTTGATCGTGTCCTTGAGCTCCGCCGTCTCACCCTTTGCTTCGACGGTGATCTTCTGTGACAGGTCTCCGCGCGCGACTGCCGTAGTTACGGCGGCGATGTTTCGCACCTGGCCGGTGAGATTTCCGGCCAGGGTGTTCACATTGTCGGTGAGGTCCTTCCATGTTCCCCCGACTCCGGGAACGCTGGCCTGACCGCCAAGTCTTCCTTCGGTACCCACTTCGCGCGCGACGCGCGTCACTTCGGCCGCGAATGCGCTGAGCTGATCGACCATGATGTTGATCGTATCCTTCAGCTCGAGGATTTCTCCCTTCGCTTCCGCAGTGATCTTTCTCGACAGATCTCCCTTCGCGACCGCAGTCGTGACGTCCGCGATGTTGCGGACCTGGCCGGTCAGATTCGACGCCATGAAATTCACATTGTCGGTGAGATCCTTCCACGTCCCCGCGACGCCCGACACTTTTGCCTGACCACCGAGTTTTCCTTCGGTTCCGACTTCCTTCGCCACGCGAGTGACTTCGGAAGCGAACGCGCTCAGCTGATCGACCATGATGTTGATCGTATCCTTCAGCTCTAGGATCTCCCCCTTTGCTGCCGCGGTGATCTTTCTGGACAGATCTCCCCTCGCCACAGCCGTCGTGACGTCGGCGATGTTTCTGATCTGTCCCGTGAGGCTCGACGCCATGGCGTTTACGTTGTCGGTGAGATCCTTCCACGTTCCGACCACTCCGGACACGTCGGCCTGTCCGCCAAGCTTCCCTTCAGTTCCCACTTCCTTGGCGACGCGCGTCACTTCCGACGCGAAGGTGCTCAGCTGGTCCACCATCGTGTTGACGGTGTTCTTCAGCTCGAGGATTTCACCGCGCGCGTCGGCGGTGATCTTCTGCGACAGATCGCCTTTCGCCACCGCCGTCGTGACGGCCGCGATGTTTCTCACCTGGCTGGTGAGATTTCCGGCCAGCGTGTTCACGTTGTCGGTGAGATCCTTCCACGTTCCACCGACGCTCGGCGCCTCGGCCTGGCCCCCCAGCTTACCCTCGGTACCCACTTCGCGCGCGACACGCGTCACTTCCGATGCAAAGGCGCTCAGCTGGTCCACCATGATGTTGATGGTGTTCTTGAGCTCGAGAATCTCTCCCCGCGCATCAGCAGTGATCTTGCGCGACAGGTCGCCGCGTGCGACTGCTGTCGTGACGTCGGCGATGTTTCTCACCTGGCCGGTGAGGTTACTCGCCATGAAGTTCACGTTGTCGGTGAGATCCTTCCACGTGCCCGCGACCTGCGGCACCTGCGCCTGTCCGCCGAGTCGTCCCTCGGTGCCCACCTCACGCGCGACGCGAGTCACTTCCTCGGCGAACGTGCTCAGCTGATCCACCATCGTGTTGATGGTCTGCTTCAGTTCGAGGATCTCCCCCTTTACATCGACGGTGATCTTCCGCGACAGGTCGCCCTTCGCGACCGCGGTCGTCACGTCGGCGATGTTTCTGATCTGACCGGTGAGGTTTCCCGCAAGCGTGTTGACGTTATCGGTCAGGTCCTTCCACGTGCCGGCGACGCCGGGCACTTGCGCCTGTCCACCAAGCTTTCCTTCGGTTCCCACTTCTCTCGCCACACGGGTTACTTCAGACGCAAACGCGCTCAGCTGATCCACCATGGTGTTGATCGTGTTCTTGAGCGCGAGCGTCTCGCCGCGTGCTTCGACCGTGATTTTCTGGGAAAGATCTCCCTTGGCAACCGCGGTTGTCACCGCGGCAATGTTTCTTACCTGGCTGGTGAGATTTCCAGCAAGCGTGTTGACGTTGTCGGTCAGGTCCTTCCATGTGCCGGCGACGCCGGGCACCTCTGCCTGTCCACCCAGCTTGCCCTCGGTTCCAACTTCGCGCGCGACGCGCGTGACTTCGTTGGCGAAGGAGCCAAGCTGGTCAACCATTGTGTTGACGGTGGTGCCGATGCGGAGGAACTCGCCCTGCACCGGCTTGCCATCGATCTCCAGCACCATCTTCTGGCCGAGATCTCCCTCGGCCACAGCGGTCAGCACGCGTGCCACTTCGGTCGTGGGCGAAGCGAGATCGGTGATGAGCGTGTTGACGGATTCGACGGTGGAGCGCCAACCACCGGTCACGGGACCAATGGAAGCGCGATCGTTCATCTGGCCCTGGCGTCCGATGGTGCTGCTGACGCGCAGCATCTCCTCGGACAATCGCTCATTGAGTTTCGCGATTCCGTTGAACGCGTCCGCGATCTCTGAGAGCAGCGGATCTTCGGACATGGCGAGCCGGACCTCGAATTCACCATCTCTCAGATCGCGCATGGCGTTGAGGAGGCGTCGGAGGTCCGCGTCCTTGAATTTTCCGTCGGGGGCGAGTCTGCCCGCCCCCTCTTCGCTGCGTTTGGTGCCGGCACCGTTGCCATTTCCTTTACCGTTGCGTCCCTTACCGCCGTTTTTCCGGCGCGAGCCCGCATTGGAAGAGCGCTTGGAGCTTTCCTCCACATCCGTCTCTTCCTCGATTGTATCGCCGATCTCCACGACTTTACTCCTTGATGTGACTTCTCTTAGGGCACCGCCGCTCGCAGGATCCTGGAATCCCCGATTTCCCGGCGCGGGGCCGGTGGGGATCAGTTCTACCATTCAAAAGCGGGGCCGTTCTGGGGGTGGCCCGACCCCGGGTGTTATTCGGTCGTTGAGTTGACTTCGACGGGGTCGCCGAAGTGGATCTGACCCTCGGACAGCACCCGCGCGTATACTCGGCTCCATCCCGGGTGAAGCTTGTGCGCGATGCGGATGAATTTTCCATCGATGAACGACGCCCTGATCGTCTTGCAGGGGTTTGTGAACGACACTATCTCGAGAAGGACCTGGTCCCCGAGTCCCAGCTGCGCCCCGGGGACGACCATATCCCAATCGACTCCCTCTACGGTCACGTTCTCTCCGGCGGTTCCGACGTCGATTGGGTGGCCTTCTGCCTGGAGCGAACGGATCCGTTCCAGAGAATACACGCAAACCGCCCGGTCGGGTCCCCCATGGTGCATTGTATCGTCTTGAGCGTCTCCTACGAGCCCTGATCGGGACATTTGGGCGCCACTAACGCGGCTTTTTGGGACTCCTCCGCCAGATACATTTATCGAAACGATCGTCCCGATTAGATAATGATCTAATCGGACCCGTCAGTTTTCACCGATACTCCTTCCTACGCGAGATTTGAGCGGACGCACCTCGGCCCTCCCCGCTTTTTCGCTGACCAGGAAGCTCACCGGAATTCCACCGTTGCTCGTGCTGAACCTCGGCCGGAGGGGAAGCCGCATCTGCCCCGCCAGCACCGCGTCGGACGTCAGTATCCCGATTCTCCATCCACGCTTCGTTTTCAAAGCATTTCCCAGAGTCGCGTACAGGTTGCGTAGATCTTCGCTCTCACCGACCCGCACTCCGTAGGGCGGGTTGGTGAGAATCCAACCCTCTCCATTTGCGACATCTTCGATCTTCGCGATGGACCCCGAGAGCGACTCCGCCGAAAACCGAACATCTCGCGCGACGCCCGCTCTCTCCGCGTTGTGTGTCGCAGCCAGGATTGCGCCGGCGTCGCGGTCGGCGCCGAGGATGTCGAGGGTCGGGCTGGTCACGGGGGCGCGCGCCTTCTCGATGATGTCGTTCCAGAGACCGCGGTCGAAAGTAGGCCAGTGCATGAATTGAAAATCCCGCTCGAGCCCCGGCGCAATCCCGCGCGCGATGAGCGCCGCCTCGATCGGAATCGTGCCCGACCCGCACATCGGGTCGAGCAGCGGCTCCCCTCGTCGCCCATCCCATCCGCTCGCCAGCACCATCGCCGCCGCCAGCGTTTCCCGAAGCGGCGCCTTTGCCACTTCCTTCCGGTATCCACGCCGGTGCAACAGCTCGCCCGAGCTGTCGGCACTGATCTCACACTGATCGTTCACGATACGCACGATGAAGAGCTGAGTTTCACCCCGTCCATCTTCACCGTCTTCGTCTTCGTCGCCGACAGAGCTCCCCCCTTTCAGCTCGATGTCTCGCGACGCCGCTCCCGCGATCGCGGAAAGCACGCGCTCCGCCACGGCGTCGGAATGGTAGAGCTTTGACTTTCTGCAGGTGACGCGCACTTCGACCGAGCCTTTCTCCGGAAGAAAATCCTGCCACGGCAATTTCTTCGATCTCCGCGCGAGTTCGTAAAAAGTGCTGGCGTGAAATTGCCCGAGTCTGACCACCACGCGGCTCGCGGTGCGAAGCCAGAGATTCGCCTGGTAGATGCGATCCAGATCACCGTCGAACGCGACCCCTCCGATTTCCTGCCGTCCTCTCACGCCGAGTGACTTGAGCTCGCCCGCGGCGATCGACTCCAATCCCGGAGCGGTTGGCGCGAAAATCTGGAATCGCGGGGGAGTGGAAGGGGAGAGGGAATTCGGCATCGTCGCTCAGCTTACCATGTCAGCTTCTTCGTGTCGAGCGGCGTGATGGCGACTGCAGCTCCTGAGCTGATAAGTGTGCGGAATACTTTGTGCCTGTATCAGCAAGAGTGGCGAAACGAATAACAAGAGAGTCGGCTCGACAGCTGCTCCACGATCGCTTTGGGCATCAGGATTTCAGGCTTGGCCAGTGGGCGCCTCTCGACGCCGTTCTCTCCGGCAAAGACGCCCTAGTAGTGATGCCGACCGGGAGCGGGAAGTCGCTGATTTACCAGTTGCCCGCGGTGCTGCTGCCCGGACTCACTGTTGTCGTCAGCCCGCTCATCGCCCTGATGAAGGACCAGCACGACAAGCTCTCCGCGCAAGGAGTGAGCTCTGTCGCGATGCATTCGCACCTCTCTAGCGCCGAGTCGCGGGAGGCGCACCGCCAGATCGCCGAAGGCGAAGGAGAAATTCTTTACCTCACTCCCGAGCGCTTCAAGGACCGCGCTTTCTTCGAGCATCTGCTCTCGCGCCCGATCAGTCTCTTCGTCGTCGACGAGGCGCATTGCGTGAGCCAGTGGGGACACGATTTCCGCCCCGACTATCTCTCGCTCGGAGCGATCTCCAAGCGACTCGGCCGCCCACCGGTGCTCGCGCTCACCGCCACTGCAACCGCGCATGTTCAGGCCGACATCATCCGACAGCTCGGCATGATCGATCCGCACATCACGATCACGGGATTCGCTCGCCCGAATCTCCGCTTCGAGGTGGTTCGCACCGTCAACGACCAGATCAAGGACGCAACGCTCCGCCACGCTCTCCAGGAATTCGAGGGCTCGGGTGTGATTTACGTCGCGACGGTGAAAGAGGCCGAGCGGCTGTACGCGGCGCTGGCGGAGGAGTTCAACATCGGGATCTACCACGGCAAGCGGCCGGCGGCCGATCGGAAAGATGTTCAGGACCGCTTCATGGCGGGCGAGCTCAAGGCGATCATCGCCACCAACGCCTTCGGACTCGGCATCGACAAGCAGGATCTGCGCTGGGTGATCCACTACCATTTCCCGGGCTCCATCGAAGCGTACTATCAGGAAGCCGGCCGAGCGGGACGGGACGGCCAGCCCGCAATTTGTAGAGTGCTGTACCGCGTCGAGGACAAGCGGATACAGTCGTACTTTCTGGGCGGCAAGTATCCGGAGGTGCAAGAGGCGGCGCAGGTCGCGCTGGCGCTGGAGAAGTATCCGCTCAAGACGCAGGTGCCGCTCGACGATATCGTCGAGCTCACGGGAATTCCTTCCCGCAAGGCAAAGATCGTTTTCGCTCTACTCAAGCGTCACGGCCTCGTGCGCGAGCACCGCGGCGGAAAGTGGGAGAGGCTCGGCGACAATCTTTGTGCGGTGGATCTGAGCGCGGACCTGCAGGACTACGAAGAGCGACGCGCGATGGATCAGGAGAAGCTCCGCAGGATGATCCAGTTCTGCCAGACGACGCAGTGCCGCACCCGCTACATCCTCGAGCATTTCGGCGAGGAGATCGTGGCCGAGTGGAGCTGCCGCAACTGCGACGCTTGTGATGCTATGGAAAGTGTCGCGCTGATGGCTCGCGGCGCCTAAGCGGATTCAAGGATGCGCCTTTCGTAGCGCCCTCGAGTTTCGGCAACCCGCGCGTCTTTCGTAGCGCCATCCAGGCAGTGGTAGATTAGTGCGGATGCAGAGCAGCCTTGCGGTCAAGATCCTCCGGGGCTCGGGGTTCCTGGTTCTCGCCCTCATCGCCTCCTTCGTGCCGCGAATGCTCGGTCTCCCCGCGAGCACCCAGGACAGGGCGAACGTCGCGACCACGCTCGCTCTGTTCATGCAGGGCGTGATTTGGACTAACATCATCATCAGCTACTACGTCCAGCGGAATGTCCAGGTCCACGCCACCGATGGCAGTAGCATCACGACGTTGAAGGCCATTGGCGCCGTCGCGCGTCTCACCATTTGGATTGTTCTCGGCCTCGTCGCGCTCTCGGTACACAATGTTGAGATCAGGCCGCTGCTCACCGGCCTCGGGATCGGCGGACTTGCGATTGCGCTCGCCGTTCAGAACATCCTCGGCGATCTATTCGCCGCCATCTCGATCGTCATCGACAAGCCGTTCGTAGTCGGCGACTCGATCTCAGTCGAGAACTATCGCGGAAAGGTGGAGCACATCGGCCTCAAGACCACCCGCGTGCGGAGCGAGTCGGGAGAGCTGATCATCTTCTCCAACGGTGAGCTGCTCAAGAGCAAGATCAGGAACTACTCGCGATAAAAAAGGCGTCCGCGCTCTCGCGCTGGACGCCCTCGGCACGTCGATTGGAACCGGCGCTTCTAGACCAGCCTCGCCTCGAGCTGGAGGTCGACGTTGCCCTTCAACGCTTTCGAGACCGGGCATCCTTCTTTGGTTTCCTGCGCGATCTGGTCGAATTTCACCTTATCGATTTTCGGCACCGTCGCCTGCACGGTTAGCTTCATCGTGGTGATGCCGAAGCCGCCCGGAACTGCCTGAACCGTACACGCCGCGCTGGTCTCGACCTTCGTGGCGGGCGTGCCGTTCTTCTCGAGGCTGGCGGCCAGCGCCATGCTGAAGCACGCCGCTTCCGCGGCTGCGAGCAGCTCTTCGGGATTCGATCCTGCTCCGCTCTCGAACCGCGAGCTGAAGTTGAATTGAGCGCTGATCGCGCCACTCTCGCCCTTGAAGCTTCCTTTTCCGTTCTTGAGTCCGCCTTCCCAGACTGCAGTCGCTTTTCTCGTTGGCATCCGGCTCTCCGTTGCGTTTGAAGATTTGACTGGCGAAAGCTAATTACATTCCAGCATATGGAGAGCGCCCCCGCCAGCTCGGGCATTCCGCCGTCCATCGATCGAGTGTTGCGACTGTTCCGGTCGATGGGGCGCGAGGAGAAGATGCAGGCGCTCGTCCAGTACTCGAAGAAGCTCGAGCCGCTGCCGGATCGGCTCAAGGACCTCGACCGTGGATCGTTCACCGTTCCGGAATGCCAGACGCGTGTGGACATCATTCCGGAAATGCGTGACGGTCGGATGTACTTCTACGCAGATCTCAACGTCCGCCAATCGCCCACGATCGCGGCCGTTCTCGCCATCATCTTCGGAGCGGTGAACGGTCAGCCGCCGTCGACCACACTCGGAATTCCTGTTGATTTCGTCAGCATGGTGATGGAAAGCATTGGATTGGCCGCGCGGGAGCCGGGCCTGAACGCGATGATAACGAGGCTCAAGCGATACGCTCGCGACGCGGAAGCCCAGACTGCCAATGGATAAGAAGCCCCGGGCGCAGCTTCCTCGATCGAGAACGATATCTCACACTCGCGCAATTCTGAGCGACCGCTAACTTCTGCGGGTTGATGCGGGATCACACAACAAGGAGCCAAGATGGCAGATCAGACGCAGACGTTGGGCACTCACCGTCGGTGGGTTCCGGCGTGGCATTTCTTCGCTGTTCCCATATTGCTCATCAACGTGTTCGTCGCGGCGGTGAATTTCGTCCGCGACCCGAGAGTCATCAACGGGTGGGCCGTCCTGGTAGCGATTGCGTTATTCCTCGGAATCTTCCTGTCCCGGAGCATGCCCCTTCGCGCTCAGGATCGCATCATTCGTCTCGAGGAGCGCGGCCGTCTCGAGCGGGTTCTCCCAGCCGATTTGCGCGGCCGCATTGGCGATCTGACGGCAGACCAGCTAATTGGCCTCCGATTCGCGCCCGATGATGAAGTACCCGAGCTCGCACGGCGTGCGCTCGGTGGGGAGCTCAAGACTCGGGTCGACATCAAGCGCGCCATTCGGAACTGGCGCCCGGACCACATGAGAGTGTGACCGCCATCGACCGCTGCGCGCTCAGCTACAAAACTCTCCTCGAGCTGACGTCGAAGGAGCACCGCCGCTGGCGCGACTGGTTCGTCGAACACCCCAAAGCGTGGGCGGTGCCGTTCGCTACTGGCCGCATGGCGACGATCGGCGGAGTGGTGCTGCACATTTTCGTGGTGGAGCTGCGGTACACGCAGCGGCTGCTGGATCAGGAAGTGACCCCCTGGGAGGAATTCCGGCAGACTTCGATGGAAGAAGTGTTCGAGCTCGGCGATGATGCTCGCGGCCAGCTGGTGCACTTTCTCACGACGGCGCCCAAGAAGGAGCTCGATCGCGTTCTGACGTTTCAGACTCTCACAGCCGGTACGGTCTCAGCCAGCAACCACAAGATCGCGTCGAACATCTTCCTGCATGACATCCGGCACTGGGGCCAGATCGCGACGGTGCTCCGGCAGAACGGCTTTGCCGACCAATGGGGGCACGACATGCTGCTGAGCGACATCAGGATGTAGACGTCGCTCGTCTGGATCGGGGTGTGAGGACGTCGCGCCTAAGTGCGGAAAGCGACGAGACTTTCGCTCATCGAGGTCGGCTGTTAGAGTGGGCAAAGGCAGCGTAGCCCGCAGCTTTTCAACTTCTCTTGCAAGCTAGTAGGCGTTAGCTGGACAGCACACACTCACGCACCGGCCCGACTGCCGGACTCGTCCGAGAAACGATCGCGATGATCCGAAAGCTAAAGGATGGGAAGTACCGGCTGTATTCGCGGAAGAAGAATCCGAAAACCGGCAAGCGCCGAAACCTCGGGACTTTCGGTTCTCGAGCCGCTGCGGAAAAGCATGAGCGGGCAGTACAGTACTTCAAACGAAGTTGATCGTCGTTAGGCCGACAACAACAATGTCCGTCCATCGTTTCTACAGATTCGCGATGCCAGGCAAGGTGCTGCTTGCGTTCTCCGTCGATGGCAACTGAGACCTCCCACTCCTCGCTTCACGGTCATCAATCACTCGTCATGATGAACAGCGGTGCGCCGTCGAACTCGTAGATCGGCCGCAAGCGCTCCGTGTTGTAGTACTTCGTGATGTCGACGATCTTCTTCTCCGACGTCACGCTCGTGATCGGAACGCTGTCGTAGAAGCCGCGGTGGACGCTCACGAGACGGCCGAATTGCTTCTTCAGGACCAGGTCGAGCGCGAGATTGCCGAACGCCATCGGCACGATCGAGTCGAGTGCATCCGGATCGCCCGAGCGAACGAGATAGCCGAGCCGCTGGTTGACGACGTCGATCCGGCGGCCGTTGTTGTACTTGGGTGAGTACTCCTTGAGCGCGGCCGCGACCTTGTCACCGATGCCACCGAGCTTGCGGTGTCCGAACATGTCCGTCTCTCCGCTCTCGAAGCTCATTCCTTCCTGCGTCTTGAGATGTGCTCCCTCCGATACGAGCACCACCGAGTACTTGCTGGGATTCCTGTTGTGGTCGTAGGTCATCAGCTCGGTCAGATGCTCGACGTCGGCCGGATACTCGGGGATGAGGCAGCGGTCGGCCGCACCGGCCATCGTCGGCAGGAGCGCCGTGAAACCGGCGTATCTGCCGAAAACCTCGATGACGAGAAAGCGCTCGTGGGACCCGGCCGAGGTGCGCAGCCGGTGCGTGAGCTCGATGGTGCGCGTGACGCAGGTACTGAAGCCGATGCAGTAATCGCTGCCGTACACGTCGTTGTCCATCGTCTTCGGGATGGCGACGACCTGTACCCCTTCATCGTGCAGGCGTTTGGCGTAGCTGAGCGTGTCGTCGCCTCCGATCGGAATCAGTACGTCGACTCCGATGTGCTCGAGGTTCTTGAGCACGTCCTTCGTGACGTCGTTGATCGGCTCGTCGTAGCCGGTGAGATGCACCGGCACGCGCGCGCGTGGCAGGTGGCTTGGCCGCGTTCGAGAGGTGTGGAGGAAAGTGCCGCCGCTGCGGCCGGCGCGATTCACGATGGCCTCCGAGAGCTCTTGCACGCTTTCGGAGTTGTCGGCGCCGTCATCCCGGTTGTAGTCGACGACTCCCGCCCAACCGCGCCGAATGCCGATAACGCGGTAGCCTTCGCGTAGCGCGCGGATCGTGATCGCCCTGATCGCAGGATTGAGACCGGGGACGTCGCCGCCGCCGGTGAGAATCGCAATTGTTCGTTTGTTGTTCGCCATGCGTCCAAAGCTATCGCAGAGGCAGGTCATTCATCAGAGAGGCCTAACGAATGTTGCAGCTGACAAGCACTTTTCGGTGGCGCGCTACGCGCGCTTCGTTGATTCTGCTTGCAGCTGAACTTGGGCCTTAGGCGGACGCTATGGAGATGTCCACAATGCCGGGCGCCGGGCTACCGTGAAACCGGCTTGCTTCGCTTTCTTCGCGCTCGCCGCGTGTGCCAATCTCTCGCCATTGCCGAGTCCTGTCTGGCGCGACGAGTTCGACGGACCGGCG
>JADGQV010000132.1 GCA_017881465.1 Gemmatimonadaceae bacterium | reverse complement strand
CCGTTGATGCGTATTCCGGAAATCGCGAGTCGTCTTCCCTCGTCGACCCTGAAATTGATCGAGAGCTTTCCGTTGGTGACGGTCGACTCAGCCTTGATGCTGGCCAGGTAGTATCCCTTGCTCTCGTAAAGAGAGTCCGTGCTGGCGATGGCCTTGGCGATCTTGCCCGGATCGACCGGGCTGCCGGTGGGGAAGGCCAGCTTCTCCTTAACATCCTTTGGGGAGACGCGGTCCGCGCCGATCACCTTGTAGTCGGTGAGAATCGGCCGCTCCTTGACCTGGATGACAAGCGCCGCCTTGCTGGTGGCCGGCGACACCCGGCAGATGACTTGAACGTCGTCGAATTGGCCGGTCGCGTACAGCGCCTTGATGCCGGTCTGGATGTCGTGGACGTTGAGCTGGGCGCCCGTCGACAGTCCCGCGGTCGAGCGAACCGTCGCGCTGTCTAAGCGAGAGTTCCCGGTAACGACTATGGATTCAGGCGTCGAGCACACCCCCGGCGCGGTCTCCTGTGCGTACAAAGGAGCCGCGCTGACGGCTACGAACGCCAGCATGAATGGAGCAAATTTCCGCATCACACAAATATACACTAATCAGTTTGGTGGAGGTCCTCGCCTAGAGCGAGCATTTTGATTAGACAACGGGGCTGCCGGAGAGTTGCTTCTCTCCCGCAGCCCCGTTGGTTTGTGGCGGATTCTGCCTAGGCTTTCGGCGAGCCGCTCAGCACGCGGAAGTCGAGCTTCAGGCCGTCGGCGGCGAGGTCCACTTCGATCTCGTCGCCCTTGGCGAACTCGGCCAGGAGAATCTTTTCCGAGAGCGGATCCTCGATGAACTTCTGGATCGCCCGCTTCAGCGGCCGCGCTCCGAACTTCTCGTCATAGCCGTGCTTCACCAGGAACGCTGATGCGGTATCGGTGAGCTTGAGGGTCAGCTCTTCGTCGATCAGCCGCTTCTGAACATCCTTGAGGAGTATGCCGACGATCTCGCCAATATTCTCCTGCGAGAGCGGGTGGAAGACGATCACGTCGTCGAGCCTGTTGAGGAACTCGGGGTTGAAGACGTGCTGCATCTCTTCCTTCACCTTCTCCTCGATCCGCTCGAAGTTCGACTTCGCGTCGGGCGCGTGGAAGCCAAGGCCGCGACCCTTCGTGATGTCGCGGGCTCCGACGTTCGAGGTCATGATCACGACCGTGTTCTTGAAGTCGATCACGCGCCCGTAATTGTCGGTGAGGTGACCTTCGTCGAGAACCTGCAGCAGGATGTTGAAGACATCAGGATGCGCCTTCTCGATCTCGTCGAGCAGCACCACGCTGTACGGCTTGCGCCGCACGGCCTTGGTCAGCGTTCCCGAATCCTCGTAGCCCACGTAGCCCGGAGGCGCGCCGATGAGGCGGGACACCGAGAACTTTTCCATGTACTCGCTCATGTCGACGCGAATGAGCGCCGCCGGATCGGCAAAAAGGAACTTGGCCAGCGCTCTTGCGACCTCGGTCTTGCCGACACCAGTCGGACCCGAGAAAATGAACGAGCCGATCGGACGATTCGGATCCTTGAGGCCGGCGCGGCTGCGGCGGATCGAGCGCGAGAGCGCCTTGATCGCCTCTTCCTGCGCTACGACCGATAAATGGAGCTCCTCCTCCATGCGCAACAGTCTCGCGGTCTCCGCTTCCTGGAGGCGCATCACGGGGATGCCGGTCCACCGGCTCACGATGAAGGAGACTTCCTCCTCGCCCAGCACGGGCCGATGCGACTGCCGGTGCTTTTCCCACTCTTCCTGCTTGCGGCGGATCTCGCCCTGCAGCTCGCGCTCGCGATCCCGGAGCGAGGCGGCGCGCTCGAAGTTCTGATCGCGCACGGCCGCTTCCTTGTCGACGTTGACCGCGTCGAGCTGTCTCTTGAGCTCGGCCACGGCCGGCGGTGGGGACTGCGTCGCGAGACGGGCTCTCGCGCCCGCTTCGTCAATGACATCGATCGCCTTGTCGGGAAGAAATCTGTCGGTGATGTAGCGCTCGGACAGTTTCGCCGCGGATTCCAGCGTCGCGTCGGGAATCGTCACCTTGTGGTGCTCCTCGTACTTCGTGCGAAGCCCCTTGAGAATCTCCACGGTCTCGTCAACCGAAGGCGGCTCGACGATCACGGTCTGGAACCGGCGCTCGAGAGCGCCATCCTTCTCGATGTACTTGCGGTACTCGTTGAGCGTGGACGCGCCGACGCACTGCAGCTCGCCGCGTGCGAGCGCGGGCTTCAACATGTTGCTGGCGTCGATTGCGCCTTCAGCAGCACCCGCTCCGACAAGCGTGTGCAGCTCGTCGATGAACAGGATGATGTTCTTGTTCTGCGCGATCTCGTTCATGACCGCCTTGAGGCGCTCCTCGAACTGACCGCGATACTTGGTCCCCGCGATCACCGCCGCCATATCAAGCGACAGTACGCGGTTGTCGCGCAATGAATCGGGGCACTCGCCATTGGCGATGAGCTGGGCGAGACCTTCGACGATCGCAGTCTTGCCGACGCCTGGCTCACCGATGAGGACCGGGTTGTTCTTCTTGCGGCGCGTGAGGATTTCCATCACGCGCTCGATTTCCTTGGCGCGGCCGATCGTCGGATCGAGCTGGTTGTCGGCGGCGAGCTGGGTCAGGTCTCTGCAGAAGTGATCGAGCGCGGGAGTCTTCGACTTCTTCTCTCCCTTGCCCGTCTGCGTCTGCGGCGTGCCCGGAGTTCCCTGCGTCGCGGACGGTGTGCCGCCCTGCGGCATCTCGGTGCCAAGGAGGCGCAGCGTCTCCGCCTTCGCGGCGTCGAGATTCACGCCCGCATCGGTCAGCACCTGCGCCGCAATTCCCTTCTCTTCGCGCAGCAATCCGAGCAGCAAGTGCTCGGTGCCCACATAGCCGTGGCTGAGATCACGGGCTTCGCCCATGGCGAGCTCGAGTACTTTCTTGGCGCGCGACGTATACGGGAGATCGGGTCCGGTCGCCGCTGCGGCCTTACCCTTCTTCACGGTCTCCTCGATCTTCTGCTGAATCTCGTCGAGGTCGACGCTGAGGTTTTGGAGGACCGCGGCGGCCACACCTTCGCCTTCGCGGATCAGGCCGAGCAGGATGTGCTCGGTGCCCACGTATTCGTGATGGAGCCTTGCTGCCTCCTCACGTGCCATGGCGAGAACTTTTCGTACTCGCTCTGTGAAGTTGTACCCGTTCATTTCAGCAATTCCTCAGTGCGGCAGCTAGTGCCTTCGCGTGCGAGACAGTGTCGATCACTGCGGCGCGCGTGATTACCCGCTACCCCTTACTCCGCCTCTGTAGCCAGCGTCTCCCGCACGTATCGAGCGCGCGCGACATTCGCTTCGCTTTCCGTCAGCGCTCTTCCCTCGGCATGGCCGAGGTGCGCCAACTGACTAAATATCAGGAGCTTGTTGAGAGTATATACACTGAGACCGCTTATCAGTTTCAAACCGACAGCCAGTCGCACGCCGCTCAGATAATTCATCGCTTCTTCGAAGCTCAAGCTGCGTGCATATCGCAGCGTGCCAAAGGCACGCCAGAGCTTGTCTTCCATAATATAACCCGCATCGCGCAACAGAACCCGTCGCGCTTCTTCTTCGCGCTCGATTACATGTCTTACGACGCGCACGAGGTAATCAAGTAACTCGCCCTCCGATCTTCCGAGGGTCGTCTGATTCGAGATCTGAAAGAAATTCCCGACTACTTCGCTCCCCTCGCCGTACATCCCTCGGTAGGTGAGGCCGACCTGCTGTAGGCCCGCCAGCACCTTTCCGATCTCCTTCGTCAGCACCAGGCCCGGAAGGTGGATCAGCACCGATGCTCGGAGTCCGGTTCCAACATTGGTGGGACACGCGGTGAGATAGCCGAACTCGTTGTGGAACGCGTACGGCACCTTGTTCCCCAGCTCGGCGTCCAGACGCTCGATCACTCCGAACGCGTCGGGAATGTGAAATCCTGAGTGCAGCGCCTGCAGGCGCAGATGATCTTCCTCGTTCACCATGATGCCAACGCCACGGGACAGATACACCGCGGCACCGGTGCGCACCGGCTGGTCGTTGAGCCCCGCCAGCTCCTTGCTGACAAGATGACGCTCGTGCAGCAGCAGTCGGTCCTCCGGCGCCAGCTCGTCGACGCGGATGAGGACGCCGTCTTCGATCGACCGCAGGCTGGCGAACGCCTCCCGCACCTGCGTAAGAATCCGCAGCCGCTCGCCATCGCGGGCCCTCGGCGTGAACGCGTAACCCTCCAGGTTTCGCGCCAGGCGGATCCTCGTGGAGATGACGATGTCGGCGTGCTCGCCCGACGCATCGAGCCAGCTCGCGCCGCCGTCCGGAAGCAGAGAGAGATCGAGCATCACTCGATTCCCCGCAGCTTGTCGCGAATGTCAGCGGCGAGCTCGAACTGCTCCGCCTCGATCGCTCTCTTGAGGCGGTCGCGAAGCTCGGTCGCGCTGGACACGTGCGGAAGCTCGGTAGGAAGCGGTGCCACGTAACGGCGCCCAATGTGCCGGGAGTTGCCGTGCACTCTGCGCAGAAGATCGCGCAGACTCGACTCGAACGTCTCGTAGCAGTGCGCGCAACCCAGCCGGCCAGTCGCGCGGAAATCGGCCAGTGTTCCCTGGCAGAATGAGCAATGCACCGGCTCGCCCTTGGCGGCCGGCATCTGCTCGTGAATTGTCTGGAGGAAGTTGTTGATCTGGGGCTTGGCCGCGGTGAGCGTCGTCTCGACCCCGCGCTCCGCTGCGCATTTCTCGCACAGATGCAGCTGTCTGACCCCGCTCCCCTCGATTTCAGTGAGCTGGATTACAGCTTCGCCACCTTTGCACAGATCGCAAACCATTTATACGACGACCTCATTTGCTTCGCTCTGACCGAGCCGGCCACCCTCGAGCAGCAGCACCCTGGTGGCGCGCGCGGCGAGAGAGCGGCTATGAGTAACGACGACCATCCCGATCTCGAGGTCATTGACGACCTCGGTCAACAATTCGTGCAGCATCTCCGCGTTCGAGCGATCGAGGTTTCCCGACGGCTCATCGGCTAGAATGATCTGCGGATCCATGGCCAGAGCGCGGGCGACGGCGGTCCGCTGCTGCTCTCCCCCCGATAGCTGGCCGGGCCGGTGCGTCATCCGCGCGCTCAACCCCACTCGAGCCAGAAGCTCTGCCGCCCTGCTCCGCGCTGCCTCTTCGGGGCGACCCGCGATCCGGAGTGGCATCATCACGTTCTCGAGCGCCGAGAACTCGCGCAGCAGGTGGTGGAACTGGAACACGAAGCCGACGGTGCGATTCCGGAGCTGGCCCAGCTCCGTCTCGTTGCGTCCGTGAACGGGCTCGCCTCCGATCACAACGTAGCCGCGCGTCGGCTTGTCCAGCGCCCCCAGCACGTGCATGAGAGTGCTCTTGCCGGCGCCGCTGGCGCCGACGATCGCGATCATCTCACCGCGCTGAACGGAAAGATTGACACCGTTCAGAACGTGGAGGACGTTCCCGTCCCCTCCGATGTACGTCTTGTAGACGTCGTGCGCCTCGAGTACGGTCATCGTCATTCGTGCCTGATCGCTTCGATCGGAAACAGCCTCGATGCCTGCACCGAGGGATACACCGTGGCGATCGCGGCGATCGCAATGCTGGCGATCACGATCCACATCACGTCCATCGGCTGCGTCGACACCGGCAGATGGTCGATGAAATAGACCTGCGCGTCGAGCTTGATGAACTGGTACCTGTCGAGGGCAAGCGCGGCGCCGAATCCGAGGACGAGCCCCAGAACCGTCCCCACCACACCGATCACCAGTCCCTGCAGGAAGAATATCCGGCGGATCGACCTGGCCGGCATGCCCATCGCCTTCAGGATTCCGATCTCTTTCGTCTTGTCGGCGACGACCATCGTGAGCGTGCTCACGATGTTGAACGCGGCGACGAGCACGATCAGGAGCAGAATCACGCCCATCCCGAGCTTTTCCAGCTTGAGAGCCTGAAAGAGAGAATGATTCTGCTCTTCCCAATCCACGGTTCGGTACGGCCACCCAAGCGCGCCGACCAGTCGCGACGCGATGCCCGCCGCCTGCCAGCGGTCGGCGGTCTTCACTTCGATGCCCGTGACTCCC
>JADGQV010000052.1 GCA_017881465.1 Gemmatimonadaceae bacterium | reverse complement strand
TTGATGTCGTTGAAACGAGACGGCACCTGGCCACCTACGCCGATCGTGGTCGCACCGCTGACGTTGTCCTGGCCGACACTGTTGTTGAACTTGATGCCGTCGACGATGATCAGCGGCTCGTTGCCCAGCGAAATGGAATTGGCGCCGCGGATTCGAATGCGCGAGGGGCCGCCGACGGTGCCGCCGGCCTGGCCGACATCCACCCCGGAGACTTTTCCGGTGAGAAGCTGGCTCACCGATTGGGCGCTGGTGATCTGGTCGGTGCTTGGTTGGAGCGTCGCGACGGCCGATCCGATTTCGCGTTTCCGCTCCCGCTCGCCGGTCGCTGTGGTGATGACCTGCTCGAGGCTCACCGCCGCCGGGACGAGTGCGAAGTCGAGCTCATTTGTGCCGCCGGCGGTCACCTGGACCGACCTCGCCGAGGCCTGGAAGCCGAGACGTAGAACGCGCACCTGGTACTGTCCGGGCCGTATTCCACCGATCCGGAACGTGCCGTCGTCACCCGTCACGGTACCGCGAGTAGTTCCGACGATCTGTATCTGCGCGAGCGGTATCGGCGCTCGCGAGGTTGCGTCGACGACGCGGCCGGTGATCGTTCCTGCATCTTGCGCCGCTGCTGGGCCGGCGTACCACAACAGCGATACCGCCATTGCCAGTGCCAGTCGAAGTGTCCTTCTCACAGAACCATGGGTCATTTTTCCTCCAATTTCGGGTCGCTATAACCCGACGATCACTCCGCGGCGAAGTGCCGCGGAGTCCTGAAGACGGCTAGGGTGATGGAGCCGTCGTGTCTAGGCGGATAAGATTTGGCACACAGTCTTTGTCGGTACCGAGAGATATCTTCATCACGAATAGTCGCATCCCGGTATCGGTGGAGCTTTCAACAGCGAGAACGTTTGGGAGGCCGGACTGTGCTTTCGGCGGCAGCAGAAGCCTGCGTCGGGGATAGAGTGTATCGGTGGACCAATGGCAGTCAAGGGCAACGTTCATCCATTCCCGCCGACGGTATGGCTTCAGAGGATGAAGAGTGGTTTCCTGGCGGCGAACGTCGACTGGCTCTGCCGCACGGGTCGGAACTACATTAGTTCTTGAGGTCTGGAACTGGTCGGACCTCGATGCGAATAACCGAGATTCGAAACCGTCGCGGGTCTCTCATGCCCAAGCCGAAGAAAAAAAGGCAGCCCGACCTCTCGCGCGCGCTGAACGCGGTGCGGCGAATGGTGCGCGGTCTTCGCTCCGCGGCCGAAGCTGTCGAGCGCGAATTGAGCGTCAGCGCGGCACAGCTGTTCGTGCTGAGGGAGCTGGGCCAGGTCCCCAATCAGTCTGTCAAGGATCTCGCGATGGTCACGATGACGACGCACAGCACGGTGTCGCAGGTTGTCGGTCAGCTGATCACGAAGGGCTTCGTGACGCGCACGCCCGACCTGTCCGATGGGCGCCGCGCCGTGCTTCGCCTCACGCGCCAGGGCGCGAATCTCGTGAAAAGATCCAGGCGCGTTATCCAGACAGATCTAATCGATGGATTCGATATCCTGCGCAAGTCGGAGCGGCGGGCATTGGCAAACGGCCTCGAGAAATGGCTGGATGCGTCGGGCCTGTCCCGGGTTCCCTCGCGGATGCTCTTTGACAAGCCGTTCCTCGACAAGCGCGGGTCGCGCGCCGGGGCGAAGTCCGGACGCAGTCAACGCTAGAGAGAGAGTCGGTAGGCGCCACGCGGTGAAAATGGGAAAGGGACGTCTCGCGACGTCCCTTTCCCATTCCAACCGCTTATCACCTGATTAGGGCTGCGGGGGTGGCGCGGAATCGGCCTTGTCTTCGACTGGCGAAGTCGCAGGCTCGGCACCATTCGCCGGGGGCATTGGCGACCGCTGAATTCCGCTGTCCACCTTGCGCATCAATCTCACGAAGGCGATCGCGGCCTCGGGCTCGAATTCCGTTCCCGCGCGCTCCTCGAGGTAGGTGAGCACACGCTCGCTTTCCCACGCATCCCGGTAGGGACGTCGAGTCCGCAGCGCGTCGTACACATCGCAGACGTGAACCAGCTTGCTCGCCTTGTGGCAATCGCGGCGGTAGTGGTGCGTCGGGTAGCCCTGGCCGTTGATCATGATGTGGTGCTCGTGCGCCACCGCCGCGGCAAGGTCGAGACGACGCCCGCTCTCGATGATCATTTGCGCCCCCGCAACCGGGTGCTGCTGCATCACCTGACGCTCCTGGTCCGTGAGCTTGCCCGGCTTGTTGAGAATATCCTGGGGGATGTGCACCTTGCCGAGATCGTGCAGCAGTCCCGCCACGCCGAATGTGCGAACATCCTGCGGCGCCAGCCCGAGGGATTCCGCCAGCGCCATTACAAGTACCGAGACATTCAGTGAATGCGTGGTCGTGTATTCGTCGAACTCCCTGAGCTGGAGGAGAGGAAGTATCATCTCCTGATCGCCATGCATCGCCATCGAGAGTGAGCGCACAACCGCTTCCGCCTCGGCCAGAGGCAGCTTGCCGCGCTCCTGAACTTCCCGGTGCATCGACTGGATCGATGCGGCTTCCTCGCCGAGCGAGTACGAGATTGTGGCGATGGGCGCCGTAGCATCGAAGGTTTCCTGTAGCTCCCTCGTTTCTCCCCGTATCCCGAGCGCACCAACTTTGATCCCGGTGGGGCGGCTGGTCCTGGCTTCCGACGTGTCGATGACGGAGAGGGTGATGCGGGCCATCATCTCCTCGAGGAACTCTTCGTACTGCTCGCGGGTGACGTTGGTGTCCAGCTCTATTCGCTGCACACCGGCGTGCGCCAGACGCGTTCCCCATTCCCAGTCGCCGAGCTCGCGAAGCGCCGTCTCCTGGTAGATGGTCTCTTCGCCAAGAAACGAGAAACGCGGATTGGGGTCGTGCTCCTGGAGGTCCTGGAGGCAGCGGAACGATCTGTCGACCGCGCGCTCTCGCGCGGGATGTCCGTCCTTGTACAGAGCCATCGTCGAGACCGCTTGGCCGAACGACACGAGAAACCGAATCGGATCACTCATTCTTCGGTGCCGTGACGGGCTTGGTCATCGCGCCTCTGCGCGCGATCTTCGCCCGGACCTCCGGGTCCTTGCTCCGTTCGGCGAGCGTGATAACGGTTTCCGCCGCGGGGTCGTTGCCCCAGTACGCCGCAATCACGCTCAGCGCCGCCAGCATTTCCGGCGTCGACGGGCGCAGCCTCGATCTCCTCGGCCAGTGAGCTACGGTAACGACGTAGCTCAGAAGCCAGGCGAGCGTCTCGGGTGTGCGCTGTTGTGCGACGATCCGGATTCCCATGGTGCGAAGCTGGGAATCGAGCTCACCGCGATCGACACGCTGCTTGATCAACTCGATTCCGGTGGAAGGACATCTCTCCTGCGCAACCGTAAGACCGGCGAAAACGACTCTGTCGTCGGTGTCTGTGAGCGCGCTCATGATGGTCTCGTCACGCTCCGCCGGGTTGCGAAGCAGGAGCCTCACCGCCTCGCGGCGGACCAGCGCCTCTTCGTTGGCGAGGTAGTTAATCGCGGAAAAACCGGATGGCAGCGTGCTCAGGCGTCCGAGCAGCGACAATAGCTCGCGCTGAACAACAGGAGGGGCGTCGGGGATCCGCTCGACTACTGCTTCGCCCACCTGATCCCCGGCGGACTGCACCAGATCGTAAAACTGGGTGCGGATTTTCGCGTCGTCGAAGACCGCCGCGGCGGAGAGAAGTGTTGGCGCGGCGCCGATTCCAAGCCGCTTCACGAACCGCGCGACGAGCGGCAT
This sequence comes from Gemmatimonadaceae bacterium, assembly GCA_017881465.1. Lineage (GTDB taxonomy): Bacteria > Gemmatimonadota > Gemmatimonadetes > Gemmatimonadales > Gemmatimonadaceae > UBA4720. The sequence goes on along the minus strand of JADGQV010000052.1, from coordinate 12,531 downwards.
GTCGACCCGCGGCTGCTGGAGCAGATCTTCGAGGATGCGCTTCCCTTTGAGAAATTCCCAAACCGATGCGCCAGCCTCTTCGCTGGGCGCGCGCTCGACCAGGTCCAGCAAAACTTCGGCGCGACCGGCTTTGCACAGGTCGACCATCGCGGCGCGCACCTGCGGTCCCATGGCGCCAACTTCGATCGCGATTTGAACCATCCGCTCGGGCTCGATTTCCGTGGGCAGCACGTCATTCGACGGCTTTTGGGTGGCACTTCTGGAACTGGACATGCTCTCGAGCGCCTGGCGATACGCCTCGGGATTGGGGTCGTCGAGGGTCCAGTCATCGACGAGGCGGCGCATCACGTCGCGAATCGTCGGGTCGGTCCTGGCGCGCGGTCCGCCGGACGACGGATGATGGGCAAGCTTCGACAACATTCTCAGCATCGAGTGAGAGACTGTCTGTCCTTCGGCGGCGGACGCCGCCTTCACGAGGTCGATTACCGCCTCGACGGTGATCCCCTGCGAAGCGTCGAGGAGAAATCTCCGTCTTTGGGCCTTGTCGCCTCCCATCTCGAGAAGCCGCTCGAGCGTCGATTCCTTGAGTGACCCGACCAGGCGCGACACTCGCCTCTGCAATCCCACCGCTTCGGGTCCCTCGGCGGTCTTGAGCTCCTCGCCGATCTGGAGCAGGTAGCCAACGATGACCTGGTCGTACGCCTCCTCGCGCTGGTGCTCGTCGATTGCGCGGGCGACGGTCGCCGGCTCGAGCGCGGTGCTATCGTCGGACTCTTCCCGCGATGCGGCCGGATGGGAGGTATCCGATACGAGCGCGGCACGGGCGAGTCCGATCCAGAGCTGAGTCGCTCGTCCCGAGGCCATCTGATCCGCTCCGGGGGGCTCGCCGCCCGGCTCGTCTTCGATGAGCTGTAGGCGATCGTAGGTGAGCGGGAAGAATCGCACGTGCTGCCACAGCTCGCCGACGCGCTCGATGTCGAGCCCGATGGGTTTCTCGGACCGAACCGGATCGACGGCGAGTGCCGCCAGCGCGTCCCCCAATTCATCGCGCCCGATTCCGCGTACGAACTTCACAGCGCCTACGTGGTGGTCGTGCAGGCGTTGGGCAAGCTCCTTGAGCACGGCGTTGAGCGGATCGGTGGCGACGCCTTCAATGATCAACTGGCGCCGCGCAACTCCGATCGACAGCGACTCCCGTTCGCCGACGAACAACGTCCCCAGACGAGTCGCGACGCCGTCGACCGCCCCGTGAAGGAGTGGGTGGCTTTGGGGGTAGATGGCGTGCTTGTTCAACGTGATCGATAGCTCGACGAGAAAATCGGCGAGCTCGCGCGACAGAGTGGCGACCGCCGGCCGTGGAGCGGGGGCGGAAGGTGCGGCTGGAGCGGACGGCGGAGCTGCCTGTGACGGGTTCGTCATGGGTGAGGCGTACGCGTACGCCTCAGGGGAGACCGGAAGTTGGAGTGTCGCAGCAGCATTTCAATACTCAACATGCTCCCGCACGCCGCAATGTCGAAGTTGCGTCTCGCCGAAGCTAATTTTTTACAATGTTCGCTGACACATACTCGACGCGCTGGCGGGTGCTCGCGTTACTCGGTCTTGCCGAGTTGCTTGGGATGTCGCTCTGGTTCTCGGCCAGTGCGGTCACGCCGCAGCTGCAACAGATCTGGGGACTGACGACGGCGGAGGCGGCCTGGCTGACCACCATCGTCCAACTCGGGTTCGTTTGCGGAACGGCAGTAGTCGCGGTGCTCAACCTAGCCGATGTCATTCCGGCAGGGAGACTTTTCAGCGCCTGCGCGCTGCTCGGAGCGGTGGCTAATGCCGCGATTCTGGCGGGTCCCGGCTATCGGGGCGCGCTGGCGTTGAGGTTCCTGACTGGCTTCTTTCTCGCCGGGGTTTACCCGCCGGCAATGAAGATGACCGCGACCTGGTTCCGCTCGGAGCGGGGGCTGGCGATCGGTGTGATCGTGGGCGCGCTGACGGTCGGAAAAGCCATTCCCTATCTTGTGCGCGCGATTCCGCACGTTGGCCTTCGGCCGGTGGTGCTCACCGCGAGCGTCGGGGCCGTGATCGCCGCGCTACTTGTTGCCCTGGGGTACCGCGAAGGGCCGTTCCCGTTCGCGTCCCGCCCATTCTCGTGGAGGCACGTCGGTGATGTGGTGCGCGTGCGGGAGTGGAGGCTCGCGACGGCAAGTTATCTCGGTCACATGTTCGAGCTGTATGCGTTCTGGACCTGGATTCCGGCGTTTCTCGCCGCGAGCGTCGCCGCGGCGTCTGGCGGAAGATTCCGCGCGCCCCGGTTGATATCGCTCCTGGCGTTCACGACCATCGCCATCGGAGGCTTCGGATCGGTCTGGGGCGGGCTGTTCGCCGACAAACGGGGCAGGGAGCGGCTCGTGTCAATCTCCCTCTTCATGAGCGGAAGCTGTTGTCTGCTGAGCGGAGTTCTCTTCGGCGGACCGATCTGGATACTCGGCGCTCTCGCGATGACGTGGGGATTTTTCGTGATTGCTGACAGCGCCCAATTCAGCACGCTCGTGACCGAGTCGGTTCCCGCGCACGCGGTTGGAACGGCGCTCACCGTTCAGACTTCGCTCGGATTTCTACTGACGATGCTGCCGATGCAGATGGTCCCGCTCATCGCGCAGCGAGCAGGCTGGCGCTGGGGTTTTACAATCCTCGCCCTGGGCCCGGTAGCCGGAATCGCCGCGATTCGAAGACTCTCCGCACTTCGCGCGTCGGCATCCGGACGCGCTAACTTATCGCTCTCAGCCTGAACCCTGCAACCCGAATCTGCCAATGGTGAAAGACTTCAAGGATTTCCTGCTGAAGCAGAACGTCGTGGCGCTGGCGATAGCTGTCGTGGTGGGTACGGCGCTCAACACTCTGGTGAAAGCGGTCGTCGATGATTTCATCATGCCGATCGTCGTCGCAATCGGCCCCGGCGGCGATTGGCAGAAGGCGACATGGAGCGTCGGCTCGGTGAAGTTTGGCGTTGGAGACTTCATCGCTGCCGTGATTAACTTCCTAATAATCGGGCTCGTGGCCTGGCGGATCTCGAAGATCTTCATCAAGCCGGCGGCGGAAGCACCGAAGCGGAATTGTCCGTTCTGCCGAACGTCGATCGACCCAGCCGCCACGCGCTGTCCGCATTGCACCAGTCAGGTGGCGCCGGCTTGATCGGCGAGCCGGCGCCAACGTTCGGCAGCTGGCAATAGGGACCGACTACTTCACGTAGCCGAGCGCCGCGCGGACCTCGGAGAAAAGCGTCTCTCCCGTGAACGGCTTCTGGAGATATGGGATGCGATTGGCGCTCCCCTTCTCCGGGAATACCTCTTCCTTTGGGTAGCCCGACATGAACAGGACGCGTATCTCGGGACTCAGCTCCCTGAGCTCCTCGACCATGCCGCGTCCGCCGAGGTTAGGCATCGCTACATCGGTCAGCACGAGATCGATCTCGCCCACGTGAGCCGCGGCAACGCGCAGGGCGATAGCGCCGTCGGAGGCGTCGAAGACACGATAGCCTTTCTGGGACAGAATTCTTTTCGCGAGTATCCTTACCGCGGCCTCGTCCTCGACGAGAAGAATCGTCTCGGCGGCGCGGATAGTCTTCTCGAGGGCGGTGGTTGCTGATTTTCCCATGGCGGCGGCCGATTTTGTCTTCAGGGCCGCTTCGGCGAGACTCGCGTCGAACGGCTCGAGCCGCGAAGACGCGAGCAGCTGCCGCGCCAGAATCGATGCGCGCCTCGATGCCCTCTGGATCTCCGCGAACTCCTGCGCGCTGGCGGGGTTTTCGCCGGCGGTTTCGAGCAGGAACTCGGTGTTGATCTGAATTACGGTGAGAAGGTTATTGAGCTCGTGTGCGACAAAGCTGGCCGTCTTGTTCGCCTCTTCGAGATCGTGGGTTCGTACGGCGAGGTCGATCGCCGTCGCCTGCTGCTTGTCCTTTCCTGAGCCGCTCGTGCTTTTTTTCAGAACCGTGGTCCTCATGCTGCTGGGGGGGCCGCAACTAACCGCCGAGATGTTGGAAATTAATGCATCGAGGCGCACTACTATCGAGGTCCGAGCAGGGGGAATCGTTGCAGACGCTTGTTTATTGCCGCTGTATACATCATGATGACGAATGTCGACCGGCCCAACGACCCCTGACTATCGGACGATCATCGAATCGGCGCCTGAGGCGATCGTTGTCTACACGCCGGAGAAGTTTCTCTTCCTCAACAGCTTCGCGGCCGAGCAACTTGGCTCTGATCCGGCGTCACTTGTCGGACGTCCGATCATGGAGTTTGTGCATCCCGATTCGGTTCCCGTCGTCATCGACCGCATCCGCGATGCCTTGAAGAGCGGTGAAGGGGGCGGACCGCTGGAAGTGCGCTTCGTCTCCCTGAGCGGTGCCGTAATCCCCACCGAGGTCATTTCGGTACCCATCATTTTCGAGGGGCAGCAGGCCTTCCTGGGGCTGGTACGCGATATCAGGGAGCGGGCGGAAATGGAGCGCGCTCTGCGCGAGAGCGAGGAGAAATTCGGAAATGCGTTCCGTTATTCTCCCCACGGAATGGCGTTCGTCAGTCCCAACGGACACTGGCTCAAGGCGAATCGCGCGCTCTGCGAAATGCTCGGCTATTCGGAGGAAGAGCTGCTTCAGCGTCGCTTCGCGGACATCACCCACTCCCAGGACGTCGACCAGGATGTCGAGCAGCTTCACCGGCTCGTTACGCGTGAGATCAGTAGCTACAACCGGATCAAGCGCTATTTGCGAAAAGATGGCCGCGCGATCTGGGTTTCTCTTGCAGTCTCCGTGGTGCACAACGCGGAAGGCGTTCCCAGCTACTTCATCGGCCAGATGCAGGACATCACGCGCGAGCGCGAGATGGAGGAGCAAAGGGCGCACGGCGAGCGGCTAGCTGGCATAACGGAGACGACAATCGCGGTCGCTCACGAAATGAACAACGTGCTGACCGTGCTGATGATGAATGCCGAACTTCTGGCGGACGGCGCGTCGCCGGAGGAGATACCCGAAATCGCGTCCGAGATTCTCTCCGCGTCGAGCAGGATCGCCGCGACGGTGCAGCGTCTCCGCAAATTGGGCGTTCCCGAATCAGTGGAATATTTGGGCGAGGGCAAAATGCTCGATCTGTCGCACAAACCGCCCAGGAAGCCTTCAAAGAGGGGCAAGTAAGTGAGCCGCGCCGGTGACGTGGCGGGCGCGCAGGTTCCCGGACCACTCGATCAGAAAGCGACTGAGTAGAGCCGTCCTAGTACTGATGTTCGTACATTAGGCCTCGATGCCAAGGCCTGGAGAGGCGCCGTTGGTCGGCAGGAGCGCAGAACTCGCTTTCCTGTCCAAGACGCTCGATGAAGCCGCAAAGGGCGCTGGTCGCTCTGTTTTCGTTGTGGGCGAGGGCGGAATAGGGAAGACACGCCTGGTCACCGCCGCCGCCGAGCGCGCGGCAAAGCGGGGATGGAGTGTAGCGGTCGGGCGCTCGTATCCGGTGGAAACCGGAGTTCCGTACGCGCTCTTCTCCGACGCACTTCTGCCGCTCGTCCGGACACTCGAGCCCGCGACGCTTTCCGTCCTGTCTCGAGGGGGGACAGCCGAGCTGGGGTATGTGTTTCCAAATCTCGGGGGATCTTCGGACCGTGAGCGGGCGTCGGCTGGCGCGAATCCGTCCGAGATCAAGGCGCGCCTGCTGTGGAACTTCACTCAGTTCCTCTGCCGGCTCTCAGCGAGGCAGCCCCTCTTCATCGTGCTCGAGAATCTTCAGTGGGCTGACGCGTCGTCGCTCGAACTGCTGCATTTCGTGGCGCGGCAGATCGAGAGCCAGAAAATAATTCTGCTCGGCACCTACAACGAGACAGAACGAGACTCCAACGCGATATTGCGGAGCACGGAAAAATCACTGCTGGGTCTCGGATCGCTCACTGTCCACAAGCTCGGTCCTCTCGAGCAAGCGGACGTGGAGGAAATCATCGAGCAGATGTTCGGTGTTGAGAAGGCCGCGACGCGGCATTTCTCTCCAATGTTGTACGACTGGACCCGGGGCAATCCCTTTTTCGTCGAAGAGACGCTCAAGTCGCTGGTGCATTCGGGTGCGCTGACGCAGAAGGACGGTCGTTGGACAGGCTGGGAAATGCAGACCCTTCACCTGCCATCCACGATCCGCGACGTGGTCAAGGCGAGAGTCGAGCGATTGTCACCAAACGCACGAACCCTGGCGAACCTCGCCGCCGTCATCGGGACGCGTGCCGAGTACGATACGCTGGCCAAAGTTTCCGGCTTGGCCCAGACGGAAATCATCGCTGCCGTGGACGAGCTGCTCGTTCAGCGAGTGCTGGCGGAAACCGGAAGCATTGATGCGATCCACGCCAATGCGATCCACTATGATTTCACTCATCCGTTGCTTCAGCAGGTGATCTACACCGAGCTGGGGCAGGCACACGCGCGCCTTCTGCACGCGACGATCGCCGAAGCCCTCGAGAGCTTTTATGGCGACGCCGCACTCGACCACGCGGACGAACTAGCACTCCACTTCGCCCGTGCCCATTCACAGGCGCTGGCGCGAAAGGCCGTGAGGTACCTCTACGCCGCCGGACGCGGGGCTATCGAGAAGTACGCCAACCGGGAGGCGGCGAATTATCTAGCGGCGGCTCTTGAGCACCTGGACAAGGATCCCATGATCATCGATGCGCCGCGCGAGGAGATTCTTACGACTCTCGCGCGCACGCGGCAGCGACTGGGCGAGTATGATGCGGCGCTGCAGCTATGGGCGCGCGCGCGCGGAGAAGCCGCAGCCCGAGGCGAGACGGGCGCGCTCGCTGACATCGACCACCGTATGGGACTTGCCTGCTACTGGAGCGGCAGGTACGCCGACGCCTTGGCGCACTACGAAGCCGGACTTCTCGAGGCGTCTGGATCCAGCGACCGGTCGACTACGGTGAGGCTGCGTCTTGCCAAAGGAATCGCTCTCCAGGATCTGGGCCGATTGCAGGAAGCTCAGGCTGAAGTCGAGGCCGCGCTCGCGTCGGCGAAGGAAGGTGGCATCCGGAACGACGCTCTACTTTCACGTGCGCACAGGGCGCTTCTTCTTCTCTATGCGTGGGCAGGTCCGCTTGATCTCGCGCGTGAGCACGGGATGCAGGCGATCGCACACGCTGAAGCCGCTGGCCAGCGAATGCTGGAGTGGACTGCGCATTGGGGGATGGCGCTGCTCGAGGGCATTTCCGGAGATGCCCCAGCGTTCCTGAAACATCTCGGCGCCAGCGACCGACTCGCGGAGCAAATGCATTCGCTGCTTTTGCCGCTCTGGTCGGCGGAGCTTTTCGTGCAATACTCTTCGAGCGTCGGCGACTGGGATGCGGCGATCGAAACCGCGGAGCGCACGATCAATCTTGCCAAGAGTCTGAACCAGCGCGTGCTGCTGCCGCGGCTCTACGTGTGGTCGGGTCTCATCTATCTCTGGCGGGGCTCCGACCACAAGGCGAAAGAGTACTTCGATGAAGCGTGGAAGCTTGCGGGTGCCGAGAAAGCAGGATCGCTGGAAGGCGCGGGTGAACGCGCGCTAGACGTCCCTTCGATCGTTCCGGCACATCTCGGCATGGCGTCGTACTATCTCGCCAAGGGTCACCCAAAGGAGGCAGTTCGCATCGGTGAGGCGGGACTCGCGATCGCAGATCGAACCGGATACATCGTGTGGGCGCTTCAGTGGCTCCTGCCGACGGTGGGGGAAGCGGCGCTCTTCGCTCGCGACTTCGACAGAGCCGCCAAGCACTTGGCGCGCATGAGACGCGATGCTGGCCGTTTTCATCACCGCCTGGGGCTTGCCTACGCAGATGCGTGTGATGGTCTGCTCGCGAGGTTTCGGGATGGCGACCCGGCGCGAGCGATCGAGCTGCTGCAATCGTCGGTCGACCAGTTGGAGGCGCTGCCGTTTCCTCCGCAGGCCGCCAAGATCAGGCGACGACTCGCCGGCGCGTTCATCGAAGTGGGCGACCGGGAGGCAGCAATGCGTGAGCTCCGCAAGGCGCACGACGTGTTCGCACGCATCGGAGCCACCGTCGAGCTCGATGGAACGCGCGAGGAGATGCGAGAGCTCGGCATCAGGCCGCCGCCAAAGTCGGCGACGAGCGGGGCAGCGGGATTGACCGGCCGGGAAATGGAAATCGCCCGCATGGTCGCCTCCCGGAAATCGAACAAGGAGATCGGCGGCGCCCTTGAGATCTCGGCACGCACGGTGAGCACCCACCTCTCGAACATTTTTCTCAAGGTGAATGTCGGGTCGAGGGGCGAGCTGGCGGACTTCATCCGGCAGCAGGGGCTGCTCGACGGATAGCCGCAGTAGATTTGCGGGCATGATCGACGACATTCTTGCCGAGCTCGAGGCGGACACCTCGCTCGAAGTCGGAGAACAATTTGCGGCGGTGACGGCCCGCTACTTCGCATCGACTCGCGCCGGCAAGGGTCAGGTTTCGACCCCGCGATCGGCGGAGGAGCTGGCGCAGCGGTTCGACGGAGAGTTTCCGCGCGAAGGACGTCCGGTGGCGGAGATCATCGCCCGCCTCGAGCGAGAAGTGCTCGCTGACGCCAACAAATATTACCACCCGATGTACATGGGACATCAGACCTCGGCGCCGCTTCCGGTCGGGGTCTGGATGGAGAGTGTGATCGGCGCGCTCAACCAATCGTTGGCGGTGTGGGAGATGTCGCCGACAGCGACGATGATCGAGCACCAGATCGTGGGCTGGCTGGCGAAGCTCGCGGGCTACGGCGCGGGAGCAGGCGGCACGCTCACGTCCGGCGGCACCGAGGCCAACTTCACGGCAATGCTCGCGGCGAGAACCGCAGCCGTCCCGAATGCCTGGGAAGACGGCCTCGGTGCCGATCCTCCGGTCGTCGTGTACGGAGAGCACGCGCACTATGCGGTGACGCGCGCGATTGGTCAGCTCGGGATGGGGCGCCGCCGGGGAATTTCTATTCCCTCGCGAGATTACCGGATCGATGTCGATCTTCTCATTGGCGCTCTCGACCGCTTGCGCGAAGAAGGCAAGAGTGTAATGGCGGTTGTTGCCACCGCCGGCACGACGGCAACCGGCTCGTTCGACGATCTGGAAGCCGTTGGTGCGCTGTGCGAGGAGCGGGGAATCTGGCTACATGTCGATGGGGCGCACGGCGCCAGCGCTCTGCTATCATCGCGGCCGCCGCGCGCGCTCAATGGCCTGCGTCATTCGCGCTCGCTGGCGTGGGATCCGCACAAGATGATGCTGCTGCCGCTCGCGGCCGGCATGGTGCTGGCTCGCGACGAGGGCGATCTGGAGCGCGCGTTCGCGCAGCAGGCGCCGTATCTCTTCCACGCCGGCAAGTCCGCGCGCGTCATCGATCAGGGGATTCGGAGCTTTCAGTGCTCTCGCCGCGCCGATGTCCTCAAGCTGTGGTTCGTGATGCAGCGCTTCGGCTCCGACGGCCTGGGGCGAATGTACGACCACCTCTGCAACACCGCGCGGCTCCTCTACGATGCGATCGAGGAGCGCGACGATTTCGAGAATCTCCACGAGCCGGAGTCGAACATTCTCTGCTTCCGCTATCTCGGCGGGGACCGGAAGCTGCGCCGAGAAACAAGTTCACCCGCGGGCGAGATGCAGCGGATCGACGCGCTCAATCGCGAGCTTCGACCGCGCTACAACAGGGAAGGGACTGGCTGGATCACGGCGACGGTGCTCGACGGCCGGCCGGTGCTGCGGGTGACGATGATGAATCCACGCACCGGCGCTGAGCACGTCCGCGCGCTCCTGGACGGGCTCGTCGCAAAAGCGAAAGAGATCGAATCAACCTGAGCCCGGCTCAGGCCACCCGATCGGAGATTCGGCGTCAGCCGAATTCCACGGCGTGCCTCTCTCGCCCTGCCCAGGCAATGATGGCGGCAGCAGAGAAAACCGTCACCGCCACGATTGCCATCGATTCCGCATAGCTCGTGCGCGCTGCGAAGATCGCTTCCAGATAGGCGACCGAGCTTGCGATCAGCACGCCGCACTGATAGGCAAAGCCGGGCAGGAAGCCGCGCACCGAATCCGGCGACAGCTCCGTTATATGCGCCGGAATGACTCCCCACGCCCCCTGAACCATGAATTGCATGGCGAATGCGCCGATCACGAGACCAGTGAGTGATGGCGAGAACGCCCACAGAGGAATCATGAGGATCGCTAGCGCGAGCGCGATCACGATCGAGCGCCGCCGCCCGATCCTGTCGGAGAGATAGCCGAAGGTGATGCCGCCGATGATCGCGCCGACCATCGAGAAAGCCGTGAGCGCGGCCCGCTTCTGTGGCGAGAATCCCCAGTCGCGTTGCAGGAAAGTCGGATACATGTCCTGCGTTCCGTGCGAGACGAAGTTCATGCCGGCCATGAGCAGCGTCAGATAGAGAAAGAGCTTCCAGTGAGAGGCTATGCCGCGGCCGAGGCTGCGCCAGTCCTTATGCCTGGTGCGCTGCCACACCTCAGACTCCTCGACACGAAAGCGAACGAAGATGGCCAGGAGCGCCGGCAGGCCGCCGATGAAGAACATCGGCCGCCAACCCCAGCGCGGGAACACGAAGAAATAGCAGATGGCGGCGAGGAGATATCCAGTCGCGTACCCTTCCTGCAGCATTCCGGAGAGAACGCCACGCCGCCCCTTTGGTGCCTTCTCCATGGCGAGAGATGCTCCGACGCCCCACTCGCCGCCCATCCCGATTCCGAACAAAGCGCGCAGGATGAAGAACGTGGTGTAGCTGGGTGCGAACCCCGTCAGGACCTCGACGATCGAGAAGAACACGAGATCGATCATCAGGGGCAGCTTCCGGCCGTACCGGTCCGCCATCAATCCGAATATGAACGCGCCGATCGGCCTGAACGCGAGCGTCACCGTGATCGCGAGCGCGATCTCCGCATCGGTCTTGTGGAACTCCTTCGCGATCGCGGTGAGTGAGAACACGACCAGGAAGAAGTCGAACGCATCGAGCGTCCAGCCGAGGAAGCTGGCGAGGACGGCGGCGCGGTGGCCGCGCGGAGCGGCCTGCACGAGTGAAGAAGGGCTTATCGCGTTGGAGCTTGCCATGCGAAAATATGCGCCAATTGGAATGTGACAGGAATGTCTCGTGATCGCCCGCGGCGCGGTGTATTCTTCCCGAATGCGAAAACTTTCCGCACTCCTGGCTGGCGCGCTGCTGCTCGCGTGCGTCTCCCCGCCGGTCGCGAGCCCGCCAGCGCCGGTCGCTCCGCCCGTCAACACCGTCGAGACGGAGATCGCGCCCGACGCGGTCGCCGACACTCTTCTCACCGACGTGCGGACGCTGAGCCCGAGGATCGTCGTCGATCTTCGCTACGCGACGTCCAACAACTTCACCGGTGCTCCGCTCCCGGGATATCTCGCCAACCGCGCATTTCTGCGACGGGAGGCCGCGGCCGCACTCTCGCAGGTCGAGCGCGATCTCGGGCCGCAGGGACTCGGCATCAAAGTCTTCGACGCGTATCGTCCGGTGCGGGCGACGCTGGCGATGGTCGACTGGACCGAGCGCGTCAACCGGCCCGATCTCCTCAAGGACGGCTACATCGCAAGCCGCTCGCGGCACAACCTCGGCCTCGCCATCGATCTTACTCTGATCGACCTCGCGACTGGCCGGGAGCTCGAAATGGGCACGCCATTCGATACGTTCTCAGCGGCGGCTCACACGGCGAGCGCGTCGGGCGAAGCAGCGGCGAACAGGCAAAGGCTCAAAGGCGCAATGGAGCGCGAAGGATTCGTGAACTACGACCAGGAGTGGTGGCACTTCAGCTTCAACGTGCCGAATCCTCTGCGGTTCGATCGCCCGATCCGGTAGCCGGCGATACAGTAACGTCAGGCGATGTGGCCGCTGCCTCGTCGTCGGACCGGCGGTTCGGCATCGTGAAGCAGAATGCGGTGCCGACTTCGAGGAAATCGGCCCACGCTCTTCCTCCGAGCGAGACGGCCGTCTCGAGCACAATGCTCAGGCCGAGCCCGGTTCCGTCGATCTCTCCGTTGCTGTCTTCGTGCGCGCGGAAAAACCGCTTGAAAAGATGCGGGCGTCTGGCTTCGGGAACGCCAAGTCCGTTGTCACGCACTTCCACCACCGTTTCGGGCTGCGCCCCGTCGTCCGGGGATGTGACGTGGACGCGGACCTCGACCCACCGCTTCTCCTTGGCGGGGTCTGCATACTTTATCGCGTTCGCCAGCAGGTTCGACAGGCACAGCTCGAACGCGGCGGCGCTCACGTCAATCGAGGGTAAATCGGTCGAGAGCCTGATCTCGACGCCGTGAGCGCGGGCCGACTCCCGGAGCTGCCGAGCAACTTCCGCCGCCGCTTCAGGGAGAGCGATGTGGCGCGATTGGCGCGCATCTTCGTCCAGCCGTGAAAGCTCGACGAGATTTTCCAGTGTCACCTTCATGTTCGTGCTATTGCGAATGATCATGGACGTCATCTTCCGCTGCTGTTCCGGCGAGAAAGTACCCAGCTCGAGAATCTCGGCTGCCCCGGAGAT
>JADGQV010000131.1 GCA_017881465.1 Gemmatimonadaceae bacterium | reverse complement strand
GCGCCGATCAGCGGCGCGCGTTCGATGCCGCGGCCGCGGAGTTTGTCTCGAGCCAGCGCTACAACGCCGATCGGCCGGGCAATCACCTCGTGCTCGGCGTGTTCTTCGCGCAGCGCCGCCAGCTCGATTTGGCGGAAGCGGAGTTCCGTGCGGCGCTACGGCTGGATCCGCGAATGGCCGAGGCGGCGGCCGCGCTTGCGGCGATCCAGAGGGCGCGGGGCGCTAGTGCGCCTTCACCACCGTGAGCGTGATCTGCGACGGATAGATGCGCGAGTGGTGAACCGCGTTGTGTGCGACGAGGCCCTTGCTCTCGTCGTAGTTCTTGCCGCCCGTGTTCAGGTTGCGGTCGAAACGTGGGAAGTTGCTGCTCGAGACCTCGACGCGAATGCGGTGACCGGTGTCGAAGTAATTGCTCGTAGTCATCGGCTCGAACATCACCTTGTACACTTTGCCGGACTCCATCCACACCTGCTTGTCGTAGCCGTCGCGATAACGAACGCGTTTGATCGTCTCGTCCAGGTTGTATGCTCGCCCATCGGGGAAAACGTCGACGAGCTTCACGGTAAAGTCGGTATCCTTGCGGTCCGATGATACATACAGCGTGACTGTGACCGGACCACTGATTTCGGTCGCTGCTTTCATCGGATCGGAGGTGTAAACCAGGATGTCGGGGCGCTGCTCCATCGTTCGCTGATCGAACGCACCGCCCTGCACGGCGGTTCCGGTGCAGCAGACGTTCCCGCCATGCGACGGAACCGGGTGCGTTGGGTCATACGTGAGGGTGTCCAACGCGTCGGCGCTGATCGGGTTCACAACGAGGCGTCCGTCGCCGGTCAGTGTGTTCGCCTTACCGCCGCTCGAGAGATATAGCGTCATCGGAGTGGCGCCGCGCGGCGGCCAAGTGTCGGATGTCTGCCACTTGTCGAGTCCCATCGTGTAGTAGCGCACGCGAGGCAGCGTGTCGAGCAGCCGGTTCTGGTCACCTTTGAGGAAGTGGTCGAACCAGCCGTAGGTGAGCGCATCGTAATCGAGGCGCGCGTCCCCGACAGAACGCTCGCCGACGACTGTGTTCTCCGTCGCACGCTTGTACGCGCAGTGCAGCGTCGGCGCGATCACAGCGTACTGCTGTTTCGCGATCTCGGGACGAGCGGTCGCACGCACGTGATTATACGCGGCGAGGTTCGGTCCCACCGACACGTCGTACCACGACATGAACCAGAGGCCGGGGACGTTGATCGTCATGTCCTCGTGAAAGAGACCACCACGAGACCACGCAGGATCATTCGGTGCGCGCTCAATCATCGCGCCCCCCGTCGTATTGGGCATCGTGTCGGCGAAAATCCCGTGCGGACCGTCAACCGCCTTGATGATGTCCATCTCGGGCAAATGCCAGAGCGCCGTGGCCCAATCCACGGGCGGGAGCTGCTCGGCAAGATCGAACGACCTCGACACGCGAATCAAGTCGGCCTGCGACGTGGCCGCTGGAAACATCGGCCGCATCTGGTTCTGCTCGCCGTAAAGCCATGCGATGAATAGCATCTGCACGGCGCCGCCGCGGTACCAATTCCCCTGCTCGAAATACGGCGCCATGCGCCCCACTCCGGCACCGAAACCCTGCGGGTTGATCGCGGCGAGGCCCGGCGGCGACGTTGCGGCGACACCCATCTGCCACTCCGCAGTGGACGAACAACCGACGAGCCCGACTTTCCCATTCGACCACGGCTCGGACGACATCCATTTGATCGCATCTTCGCCATCCGTACGCGGCGGTCCGAGGATGTCGTAGTTGCCGTCCGAGAAGAAATGACCGCGCTCGTTCATCTCGACGTACGCGTATCCGCGCTTCACTGCCTGGATTTCCGCCGTCATGTCGCGTGGCGCGCCGAGCCGAACGTCCCAGTAGTTAAAGTTGTAGGGCGTACGGACGAAGATGATCGGCACTTTTTCTCCTGCGTCCTTCGGACGGTACACGTCCGTCGCCATGCGCGCACCATCGCGCATCGGCACCATGACCTTGCGCTCGATTGTGGCGATCGCCTCGAGGGCGTGCTCGAGCGAGTCGCGGCGTGTGACGAGCGCCGAGTCGCGTGTGGCTGGACGCTGCGCGGCGACTGGCAGTGCGGCGAGTTGCGAGCTGGCGATGGTGAGGCCGGCGAAGAAGCAACGGGTGACAAAGGGTGACATCAGGCGGGTCGTTGGATTGCTGTGACCAGTGCGGGGTTAGCCAAAAGGTCCGCGCGGGAGCTACGCAGCGCTAGTACGGAACTGAGATGGTGTAGCGCCGAAACCGGGTAGCCGCGTGTGGCGATGCCGTGTGCCCAACTTTGTGCCAACCTCGCCTGAACACAGTCAATCACAAGGGCACCGCGCGGGATCAATCGTTTTAGCTGGCAATCCGTCGAACCGCGCAGTACGTTCAGCACAGTACTTTCTCCTGCTTCCCCAGAGGCTGGAATGCGTCAGCTCGGATTGATCGCGTTCGCCGGCATGGTTGGTCTCGTGTCCCTCTCTGGGTGCGCCCCACCACAGCTTCAGTCTGACGTCGCCGGCAACAGCGTCGATGTCATTAGCGCGGAAGAGATCTCCCGCTCCCCGTCCACCAACGCCTGGGATCTGCTGCGCAGGCGCGCGCGGCAATACGATTTCTCAGAGGACCAGTACGGCCGTCCGCGGGAGGTCCGTACCCGCCGCGGACGAAGCACGATCACGATTGCGGGCGCGGACACGCCACTCATTCTCGTCGACGGCGCGAGAATTATCGATTTCGCAGTTCTGCGTGATCTCTCCACCGGCTCCATCCAGAGTGTGGAACTGCTGAGTGGCATCCGCGGCACGGTGTCTCAGGGAACGAATGCCGCCGCCGGCGTCATCTACATTCACACCTGGGAAGCCTCGGGGATAAACTGATCGAGCCCGACAAAAAAACTCCGCTGCGAGGATTCTCTCTCGCAGCGGAGTTTTTGTTTTGCCCGCCGTTCAGGCTCTAGGGTTCGTCCTGTTTGCACGACCCGGCAACGTACTTTGGATTGTTCTGTTCCTGTTGCGGGACCGGCGAATTCACATCCGTACCGTAGTTTCCGCCCTTGAAGTAGGGACCGATCGGGAATACGGAGTTAGCTGTACGCCCGTACTGCCAGATGAGACGACGCAGATCTCCAAGCCGGTGCGACGTCAGGAAGAGCCAGTAAGCTCTTTCCTTGAAGAGTTGATCGACTTGCGCGGTGGTTCCCACCTGCAGCGTGAGGGGCGGGAGCGAGCCCGCCGGATAGCCCCGCAACGACAGCAAACCGGCATCGCTCCGTAGCGCATTCAGGGCGGCCAGTGCGGCTACCGGGTCTCCCGCCTTGAGAGTTGCTTCGGCCTCGATCAGGCGAGCTTCTACGCCGTCAGCGATCGTCGCTGGCGACGCGCGGTCAGGATACTTCATTTGCACGAATTGGTCGGTCGCTCCGTCAAAACCCTTGGTCGGTTTGGCGGTACCAACACGATTTGCAAGAGTATCGGCGACCCGCGGGTCAGCGACACCGTCGGACTGGAACGGAAGCCCGGTTCCACCCTCACGATCCGCCACCCCGAAGCGGCCTACGCTGACCGTGAGACCCCAGTCGCCATTGTTCTGTCGCGCTGTACTCGCGGAGTGCTGATAGGTGTACTGAAACGTCGTCGGCACTCCGGCGACGGCCGCAGCCGCATTGGGGTAGTCACCTTTGTCCAGCAGCGCACGACCCTTGGCGACCTGCGCGAGGAATTTGAACTCATTCGTTAAGGACGAGCTCGTTATGCCCAGTGCCTTGTTGGTCTTGTTGAGTGCGCTGTCGAGGAGCATGGCCCTAGTCTCGCCGGCGCCGAAAGTGAAGGAACCGTCGGCGTTCTGCGTGCTCACCGGCACCGCCCCACAATAGTTTTCGGCGAACAGAACGTAGGCGAGCGCGTTGAGCGAAAGCATCTCGGGATACCCAGTGCTGTCGTTGGCGGTCTTGGCAAGCGCCTCGAAGTTCCTGATCGCGAACTCTGATGAGGCTCGAGCGCGTGTCAGGTCGAAGAACGTACCGAGCAGACTTTGATTCACCACCTGCTGCGCGCGCTGATCGATCTCGATGCGCGTTGGAAAAGTCTCGGTATTGATGAATTCGTCGGACAACAATGCAGACAGATCAACCTGCTCTTCGTCAGAGACGGACTGATCGCCATTGTAAGCGACTCCGAAGTTGCCGATCGCTCCGGCACGCAGTGTAGGCAAAGCCCCCAGGCCCGCCAGGGCCTTTGGGAGCGCGACGTCCGGATCCGTCACTTTCAGAAGTTTATCCGAATTGCACGCCACGAGGCCGACGGCCAGAACCGCCGCAGCCAGGAGCGCCGGCGCCATTCGCCGCCGCAAAATGTGTCTATCCAACATTTATTTTATCTCGTTGAAAGAGGTAAGCTGAGATCAGAAGTTGATGTTGACCCGTGCTGTCCACGACCGCGTGGGGGGAAGCGTCAGGAAATCCGACGTGCTGAAATTCCCGCCTGGCTCCGAGTTGGTCTCGGGGTCGAATCCCTTGTATTTGGTCCAGGTGTGAAGATTCCGACCCGCGATGCTCAGCTCCATAGCCCTGCCGCCGACCATTCGCCTCAGGCTCTCAGGCGCAATGAGCGTGAAGGAGAGCTCCCTGAGCTTGGTGAAAGTCGCGTCCTCCACGTAAAGCGCATCGGTGCCAAAGTTGATCGCGAGGTTGGCCGCCTGATCAACGAGCGGCGCGTTCTTGTCGAACGCCTCCTGACAAACGCCGAAGGCACAACGGAATCGCCGCGTGTAGTCGAACAGCCTGTAACCACCCTTGTGGTCGATCAGGGCCGAGACGCGCAGCAACTTGAAGAGCGTGAGCTCGGGGGTTATCGACAGCTGTTGCTTGGGCAGGGGATTTCCCAGATAGACTTCGGTGTCCGACACGGCGATTTCGGATTCGGCGATGATGTGGTCGCCGTTGGCGTCGTTGAACGTCACGCTCCTACCGAAGTAGCTGCCGAGCGGCACTCCGACCCGATGCTGCTGATTGCCGAAGATAATCGGGGGCACCCGCACTCCCGGACTGATCTCTCCGAGGGAGAGCACCTTGTTGTCGTTGGTCGACGCGGAAAACGTCAAGTTGAACGCGACAGGATCCACGTCCAGAACCTTGGCGTTGGCCTGGAACTCCCAGCCCTTGTTGCTGACGGATCCGAGGTTCTTGAACTGAGTGTTCGTCAAGCCGAGAGACGGGGGAAGGGGCACCGCGATCAGAAGATCGTCAGTTCGCTTGTTGTAGTGAGTTACCTCGAGTCCGAGCCTCTCCCCGAAGAAGCCCGCATCGAAACCGAGCTCGGTTTCCTGGGAGCGCTCGGGACGCAGGTCGATGTTGCCAGTTCCGCCAACTGTAATTCCCGGAACGTCGGCGTTGTTGACTGTCACCGTCTGGGCGTTGAAGAACGTGATCGCGTCGCGGAAGTTCGGCTTCTGGCCGGATCGTCCGTTCGCGGCGCGCAATCTCAGTGAGCTGACCCAGTTGGTCTTCGGGAAGAACGGCTCTTCGTTCACCACCCAGGAGAGTGTGTACGATGGATAGTTGATGCTGCCAAAGTTCTGCCCGAACGCGCTGTTCTTGTCGTTACGCAGCGCGGCGCTGAAGAAAATACGATCCCTGAACGCAAGGTCCTCGCGGATGAGCCTGCTTACTGTCTTGTTGTCCGTGTTAGTCTCACCGACGGCGAAGCGGGCGCTAGCGCCGTTCAGCGAGCCAGTTCCGCCGAGCAGCGATGCTCCGAATGCAAGGGTGCCCCGTACGAGCTCCTTGCTGAACAGGCCACTGACTTTCGTGGTCGACTTGATTCCCGTGAACGGAGTAAAGGCTGCCGAGAGAGTTCCGTTTGCCGTGTAGTTATAGATCGAGAACGGATTCGACGTCCGCTGTCCCTGGGGCAGATCACCGAAGAACACCTTGTTCGGTGGAACCAGCTCGTTGTCATACCTGTTGAGGTAATCGAGTCCGGCCACACCCGTCGCCGTCAGCCACGAAAGTGGCTGATAGGAAGTGTTGATGGTGTTCTCGAAGCGCTGAGTGTCCTGCCGCGTATTGATCGCGAAAATCTCCTGCGGCGTCTGGCCGGCGAGGTACCCGTGCGCAACGGAGTCGTCCGCGGCATTGCCAAGGAGGCCGCCGGGAAGGAT
>JADGQV010000051.1 GCA_017881465.1 Gemmatimonadaceae bacterium | reverse complement strand
TCCCGGCCTGGAACGCCCAACATGTACGGCCTGATCCAGGGCGCCGCCAATTCGATCGAGCCGGGCAAGCGTATGCTGAGTGCAATGTCTCCGACGATCGTCCTCGATCCGAGAGGAAATCTTCTCCTCGTGACCGGTGCGCGCGGGGGCCCGAGGATCATCTCCGCGACGTCGCAGATCATCCTCAACGTGATCGACCACCGGATGTCGCTGGCGGATGCGATGAGCGCGCCGCGAATACATCACCAGTCCCTGCCCGACTCCATCGGCGTCGAGACTGGCGGGGCCGAGCGGTCGGTGCTGGCGCGACTGACGCAGATGGGGCACTACGTCTACGAGCTGAGAGGGATCGCGTCGGCCACATCAATCATGCGTGTGAAGGGCGGCTACGAAGGCATGGACGATCCGCGCTCGCGCGGGGGAGCCGTCGGATTTTAGTGCACACAAAAAGAAGCCGGCGTGAGTGATCACGCCGGCTTCTTTTTCAGCTACCGCCAGGGCTCTCTCAGAGATTAACCTGAGTAGACGAGTTGAGGGTAGCGGTGATGCGGCTGCCCGAGTTGACGCAGCCTTCGTAGTTTGCCGTCGCAGCGGCAGCTCCGGCTCCGGCAGCAGCGCCAACAGCGCCGCCAATTACGGTGGCTTTGGTGCTCCTTCCAAGAATCTGTCCGGCGATCGCGCCGATTGCCGCGCCACCGACGACCTTCTGCACATCCTTGCCCTTCGGCTCGTTCCTCACTTTGCTCACGTCAGCGTAGCTCGTCGTGGCGCTGATGGGATAGGTATGTCCGCCGAAGTTCACCGAGACGACGCGGAAGCCCATCACCACGTTGTCGTTGGCATTCTCACTGCGCTTGAGCTCCGTCACTTCCACTGTCGCGGTCGCGCCGGCGGGGATCACCGCGCCGTTCGAGCCGACGATGGCGTTGGTCACGCTCGCGTTGAAGCGATCGCCGATCTTGTTGGTGTTCGTGCAGACCTTGGAGCCGGACGCAAGATTGAGCACTGCACCCGCTGGAATCGTTCCGATTTTGGCCGCGGAACCCGAGTTGTTGCGGGTCACGGTGTTGCCGCTCGACGTTACCGAAGTAGTCGGCGTCCGTGTGGTCGTGGTCGGCGTCCGTGTGGTCGTGGTCGGCTTCCTGGTAGTGGTAGTCGTCGTCTTCGTTGTGGTCGTGCTCGGCGCCGGATTGGTAGCCGTGCCGGCTGGAACGTCGGTCAGCGCGGGCCGCGCGCTGGTGTCCCCATTCGCGAGCTGAATGTCCTTATTCAGCGCCGAATCCGCTGCGGCGGTGTCGTCTTTCTTTGAGCACGCACCTGCGAATAGCGCGAGCGAGAGCGCGAGCGACGCGCTAAGCCGGGGAATATATTGAACCATTAAAGCCTCCTCCATCGTGTGATGAACGCCTGGTTTTAACCAAGCTCATGAGTAACTATGGACGGCAATCCACATGCCAAATATGAAGAATCTCCGGATCGCTGCGCCATACTACAAGCCGTACTGGATCCCGTTCACAGCGGGCCTCCTGATCGTGCTGGCATCCTCGGCGATCACCAGCGTCATCCCCTGGGTGCTGCGACGCGCAATCGACGCCATCGGCGCCGGCGCGCCGATGAGCACGATCTGGAAGCTCAGCGGCATCATCGTCCTCGCCGCCATCGTCGGCGGCGCGTTCAGATTCGGGATGCGCGAGCTGATGAACGGCGTCAGCCGCTGGATGGAGTACGACCTGCGCAACGACCTCTTCAAGCATCTGGAGACGCTGGACGCGGCGTACTTTGCACAAACCCGCACTGGCGACATCATGGCGCGCCTCACCAACGACTTGAGTGCGGTTCGAATGGCGGTCGGTCCTGCCGTCATGTACCTCGCCAACACGATTACGGGCGGCTTGTTCGCGCTGTACTTCATGCTCCGCATCGACGTCAAGCTGACGCTGCTCGCGCTTTTGCCCACGCTCTTCCTGCCGGTGCTCACGATCAAAATGGGAAAGGCGATCCACGATCGGTTCGAGGCGGTTCAGGAGCATTTCTCGACGCTCACGACGCGGGCGCAGGAGAATCTCAGCGGAGCGCGGATCGTCCGCGCGTACCGCCAGGAAGCGGCCGAGATAGCGCGTTTCGGCGCGATCAACGATCAGTATCTCGCGCTGAACATGTCTCTGGTAAGGCTATGGGGAACGCTGAATCCACTATTCGCGTTCTTCGGGGGACTGGGGGCGGTCATCGTCCTCGGCGTCGGCGGAGCGCTGACGATCAAGGGCACGATTTCCGTGGGCTCGTTCGTCGCCTTCGGCATGTATCTCACCATGCTCACGTGGCCGATGATCGCGCTCGGCTGGGTCGTCAACCTATTTCAGCGCGGCGATGCGTCGATGGGGCGTCTGGCTGAGATCCTCGTGGTTCGCCCGACCATCAACGGTGATGAGCCGCGTCAGCATCTGCCGCCCACCAAAACGGGCCGCACCATCGAGTTTCGGAACGTCGGGTTTCACTATCCGTCGACCACCCCGGGCGAGCCGCGCTGGGTCCTGCGCAACGTCAGCTTCACCGTGCCCGCGGGAGCAACGTTCGGCGTGGTCGGCGCGACCGGAAGCGGGAAGAGCGCGCTTATCGACCTGATTCCGCGAATATACGATCCGCAGGAAGGCGAGATTCTCATCGACGGCGTTCCGACGAAGAACGTCGTGCCGGCGGAGCTGAGGCAGGACATCGGATTCGTGCCGCAGGAAAGCCTTCTCTTCAGCGACACCATCGGATCGAACCTCTCGTACGGAACGAGCGGGATTACACAGACCGGGGAATGGGCGGCGGGCATTGCGCAGCTCCATCAGACGATCGACCAGTTTCCCGGCCGCTACGAGACGGTCCTCGGCGAGCGCGGAATCAATCTGTCCGGTGGTCAGAAGCAGCGCGCCTCGCTCGCGCGAGCGCTCGCAAAGAAGCCGAGTATCGTGCTGCTCGATGACGCGCTGTCGGCTGTCGACACGCACACCGAAGCGGAGATTCTCCGGGCGCTGCGCGAAGCCCTGGCGGGGCGAACGGCGCTCATCGCGTCGCACCGCATAAGCGCGATACGCGATGCCTCGTGGATCATCGTGCTCGAGAAGGGAACCGTGGTCGAGCAGGGGCGGCACCCGGAGCTGATGGCGCTGCGCGGGCGCTATTGGTCGCTGCTGCGGCGGCAGCAACTGCTCGACGCGGTGGAATCGGATGCGTTGGCAACGGATGCCACCGCGACTACAATATGAGCATGTCCGAACGCCTCGATTCCGCCCCAACAAAGCGGCTGAAAACGCTTGAGGCCCAGGCGAAAGAAGCGCAGCGCACGATCGACGAGTTGCGGGCGCGCGATGCGCTCAAGACGCAGTTCCTGTCCAACGTCTCGCACGATCTCCGGACTCCGCTTGCCGCGATCATCACCCACGCCGAGATACTGCGCGAGGGGATGCTGGGCGATCTGAATCCAAAGCAGCGGGACAGCCTGTCCGGGATAGTGAGCGGGGGACAGCAGCTGATCGACATGATCGACGAGATCCTCACCTACGTACGCAGCGCGAGCGACCAGGTCAGTCTCGTGCGCACGGACTTCGACATCACGGAGCTCGTCGACCAGGTGCGGATGCTGAATCAGGCCTTGGCCGCCAAGAAGCATTTGACGATCGAGCGTCTCAATGGGGACGACCTGCCCCCGGTCTACGCGGATCGTGACAAGGTCAAACATGTGCTGGCCAATCTGATCGGCAACGCGATCAAGTTCACGCCCGACGGGGGCCGCGCCTGGATCGGCTTCTCCCGGCGCGGCAGAGACGGGGAGGATCTCGTGGTGGAGGTCGGCGACAACGGCCGCGGCATCGCGAGCGACAACTACGACCTGGTATTCCGCGAATTCGCGCAGGTCGACGCCTCTCCCTCGCGTCCGCACCATGGAACGGGGTTGGGGCTCGCGATTGCGCGCAACCTCGTCGAGCTGCACTCGGGAACCATCTGGGTCGAGAGCGAACTTGGCAAAGGGAGCAGGTTCTATTTCACGCTGCCGCTCAACCCTCCGCGCGACTAAGTGCCGGCGCGCATTCTGATCGTGGAAGACAGTCCATTCGTCACGGACGCGTTTCGCGTTCTCTTGACAGCGGCCGGCTACGAGGTCGACGCGGCCGCGACGGTCGCCGAGGCGATCGAGCGCGGTACATCGGCACCGGTTGATCTGATGCTGCTCGATCTCACCCTGCCTGATGGAAGCGGACTGGAGATTCTGGACGCGCTTCGCAAACGCGGCTCCCTTCCCCGCGCGACACTGGCGATGACCGGCCACAACGATTCGGCTTCACGTCGCAGCTGTCTCGAGGCGGGATGCGTGGATGTCCTCCTCAAGCCTGTCCCAATCGGCGAGCTCCTACGTCAGATCGAACGCCACCTGGCATAACCGAGCGCCGAGCGCGCCCGCGCGCCGGACCGCTGCTCCAGCGGTACTATCGCACGAAGTACCGCCTGTTCGCGAGAGAGAAGCGTCCGCGTCCGCCGCAGCGGGGGCTCATCATGCTCCAGATCGATGCCCTCGCGTATTCCGATCTACGGCGCGCCCTCGAGCTGGGTCTTTGCCCGACGATTTCGCGGCTGCTGCGCGAAGGATTCGCGCTTAGGCGCTGGTTCTGCGGACTGCCGTCGGCGACGCCCTATTGCCAGGCGGGGATGTTTCACGGCGAGAACGGCGGCATTCCGGCGTTTCGCTTCTACGACAAGGCGGCGCGCAAGGTAATCACCTGCAATGCGCCGCATGGTGTGCAGTATATCCGCGACCGCATCCACTCGCCGGGCGCGCTCGCCGGCGGCTCGAGCTACGTCAATCTTCTCGACGGCGATGCGCAGACCGTAGCCTTCACCGTCGCCACGCGTGAGAGGATGTCCGTTTACCGCCGGCTCGGCGGAACGCGGATGGGGCTCCTCATGGTGCTGCATCCCATTCGCATGGCGCGCATGGTTCTTCAGGGCGCTTTCGAGTGGCTGCTCGAGGAATGGGAGCGGGCGCGCGGCGAGCTAGCGGGAAGGGTGACGCACTCGGAAGGCATCTTTCCGTTCATCCGCATACTCAGCAACGTCGTCGTGCGCGAGCTGCAGACGATGGCGATTCTGCTCGACGTTTATCTCGGCGTTCCCATCATCTACAGCACCTTCATGCAGTACGACGAGCTGGCGCACCACTTCGGTCCGTCGAGCAAGCAGGCACTCGTCGACCTGCGCCGCACCGATGCGCGCATCGCCGAGATCTGGAGAATGGCGCAGCTGGCAGGAGGGCGCGGCTACGATCTCGTCATTCTCTCCGACCACGGCATGACGCCCGCTCTGAGCTACCGCGTGCGGTACGGGGAGTCGCTTGGCGCGACGGTGCAGCGGATTCTCGACGAGACCCGGGTGAAGGGCGCACAGGCGCCGCGGTCGTTGGCCAGCTACGCCGAAGATACCGAGTACTCGGACATCGGCCCCGAGGTCGTCGAAGCCGTGGCACAGCTGACACCGGCTTCGTTCGGCGCCAGAAGTGCCATCCGCAGATTCCGCGACTGGCTGAGAAGCCGCTACGGATTGCGCGAGATCATTTTCCCGGAGAAGTATCGTGTCGACCGGACGAACGATGTCGTCGTGACCTACAGCTCCTGTCTGGCGCTGGTTTATTTCGCGGCAACGGAACAGCGGCTCTCGCTCGAGCAGATCACGGCCGACGCGCGCTGGGCCAGACTCTACGAGCAGCTCGTTGCACACCCGGGCATTGGCCTCGTGGCCACGGTCTCGCGCGGTGGGGTGAATCTGGCGGGCAAGCACGGCCGCGCGATTCTGAGCGACGGTCAGGTCCAAATCATCTCCGGCGAGAATCCGCTCGAGATTTTCGGCACCGAGCCGTACGTGCTGCGAGCGGTGGAATCGCTCGTGAACCAACCGAACGCGGGCGATTGCGTTTTGTTCGGCGCGTTCGACGGCTACGACATCATCTCGTTCGACGATCAGGTCGGCGCGCACGGCTCGGCAGGGGGCGATCAGGTTTATCCATTCATCATCTCGCCCGAGCGGCTGGGGCTCGCCGGCGAATCGCTTGAGGATGCGCGCGACATCCACCGCACGGTTCTGGCGCGCTACGCCGCCGCGAACGCCGACAACGCTTCACCGGACGCCGCGCGCTTGACTCCCGCTGTGCCTCGCGCCGCCGTCTGATTCTTGTCGCTGGTACGGCTGGTATTTCTCCGGTACGGCGGAGCGGATTCCCTTCGGCGGCTACGCTCGCTTTGGAAAGCCGCCTACGGGAATCCTCTCCGCCTTTCCTCCAAGTCCGATGCGGGGGCAATCACCTACGTCGCGCCTCTGCTCGCGCAGTCCGAAGTCGCGCGCGCCGTCCTCCTCGCCATGCGCGGGAGCGCGCCGAGCGAAGCTCGGCAGTCCCGCGCTCCCCCACGGGGACGAACGCGGGCACACGCGCGCACAAGCGCCGGCGCGAACCCCGCGGCGCTACGCGCCGCTGCTGTTACGAGTCTGTGCAGGGAGGTGAGGGTGTCCTCGTAGAGCCGCAGCAAACGAGCGCGAGGAGGAGACCCGCGATTGAGCGGAGCGAAGGAGCGCTGTTAGGGGCTCCGACCAAGCGAGTGTGCGGCTCGAAGAGGACACCCTCGCCGACCACGTACAGAGATGCAAGTCGAAGCGTGCGCACGGGCTAGAGCGCCGCGGCGCCTTCCACGATCGTCTTGAACGCCGAAGCGGAGATTTTTTCGGGCTCGAACGGCTCCCCCGCGCGCTTCATCACGCCGCGCACCACCTGATCCAGCGTCACGAGCGGCGCGTCAGCCTCGGCCCGCACCTCGACCTCCCATTTTCCGCGGTCGGGTCCTTTGAGAGTGTGGCGGTATCTCGCCATAAAGACCGTGTGGCGGTGCACGATGATCTCACGATCCTCCTCTTCGATCGGGAGAAACTCGTCGCCCGCGCTCTCGCTCAGCGCTTCGGGCGGCTCGTCGGGCTCATGCTGGTGCTGGTGCTGGTGCTGGGGCTCAGGCGGCAGCGGAATGGCGGCGACGACGGCCACTCCGGTCTCGACGCCCGATTGGCGCAATGGTGGAAACAATCTCACCTCGTCCACCGCGTCCAACCCGATGCGGTCGGCTATCTCGCGCAGAAATCTCTCGGTAGTCTCGATCACGCTGGTGCCTTCGAAGTTTGAGCGGCGGCCTGCACGGCCCTTCTGTCGGTGAGCTCGCGCTCCACGTACAGTTTCAGAATGTGCATGAAATCCTGTGCGTTCGTCACCACTCCGAACGCCTGGTGGGTGCCGCGGTCCTTGAGCTTGCTCACCACGAATTCGGACGAGTCGACGCAGATGGTGGGAAGCTCGCGCATCGACCCATCCTTCTCGGTGACGAATGCCGGGAGCATGTTGCCGGTGGCGATCGCGTGCAGCGCCGTGGCAATGAGAATCGCCATCGTAGCGCGTGTCGTGTGCCGCTTCATCGCGTCCTGGGCGGCGAGAGTATCAGTAATCACTTCGGGGAGGGGGCCGTCGTCGCGGATGGAGCCCGTAAGCACATACGGAATTCCCTTCGCCACGCACGCGTGCATGATCCCGTCCTTGATCACGCCCTGCTCTACTGCACGGGCGATAGAGCCTGCCGCCCTTACCTTGTTGATCGCGCGCATGTGGAGGCCATGACCGCCGGTTGTCGCCTCGCCGGTGCGCGTCATCCCAAGCGTGGTTCCGAATATCGATGCCTCGATGTCGTGCACCGCCACGGCGTTCCCCGCGAGCAGTGCCGACACGAAGCCGTTCTCGATGAACCAGACCATGTCGGCGCGGGCGCGCGAATGGACCAGCGCCGGTCCCGTCACCCAGATCGGATACCCGCCGCGATCGCGCTCCTCGATGAGAATGTGCGCCATCAGCGCGTAGTCGATCGGCTTCTCGCGCGACACCTCGCTCGTCATGAACTTGAACTCGCCTTCTTCGTCGCCAAGGAAGGAGCCGGTGTGAACGTAGATGCCTTCGCTTCCGTCTTCGGCGCTGCCGACGGCCACCATGTCGCCCTTCTTCAGCCTGCGCCCTTCCCTGATCCAGAGCTCGTCGCCGTCCAGCACGAGCGACGCGTCCATCCTCGGCTCATGCGGCATGCGCCACGCACCCTTGATGCGGGCGTAGGTCGGAAGATTCGTCGTCGAAAAGAAGTTCTCGGGGAGCACGCCATCGGCCGGCGCGGGGACGAACTTCGCGTCGGGGGCGTTCGCCAGCTCCGGCGCATTGAAGTCGGGATGTCTGAGAGTGGTCACGCCTAAAGATAAGCGACGGGGCTAATTCGGCATTCGACAGGCGGGCGCAGATGTCACAACAGCGCGACGGGATCGCGATCGAGCGTCACCCGCAGCTGCGCCGTATTCGGCACCTCGAACCGCTCCATGAAATACCGGCTCACGCGAGAGAGCTCGCCCGGATGCGCGGACTTGAGCAGCACGTGCCAGCGCCAGCGGTTCTTGATTCGCTCGATGGGACACGGGGCAGGCCCGACGACCGTCACTTCGTCCCCGGCACGCGTGGCGATCAGCTCGCGCAGCCATTCCCCGGCGTGGATTGCGAGCTTGGCGGTCGAATCCTCCACGAGTCCGCTGAACACGATGTTCGCGAGCCGCACGTTGGGCGGATACGGCGGATCGACGCGGCCTTCCATCTCGTCACGCACGAACGAGACGTAATCGTGCGCGACGGCGTACCGCACCGCGTGATGGGCCGGCAGCCTCGTCTGAATCAGCACGCGACCGCCCTTTGCCCCACGTCCCGCTCTGCCCGAGACCTGACTCAGAAGCTGAAAGCACCGCTCCGACGCCCTGAAATCCGGCAGGTTGATCCCGACATCGGCGTCCACGACTCCGACGAGAGTGACGTTGGGAAAGTCGAGTCCCTTGGCGATCATCTGGGTCCCGAGAAGGATGTCGACCTCTCCCGCGGCCACGCGGTCGAGGATCCTGGTGTGCGCCCATTTCCCGCTCGTCGTATCAACATCCATCCGCGCGATGCGAGCCGAGGGAAATCTCTCGGACAGAAGCCGCTCGACCTGCTGGGTGCCGAGCCCCCGCTGCCTGAGATATCTGCCGCCGCAGCGTGCGCAATCGGGCCTGGGATCTTCCTTGTGCAGACAGTAGTGGCAGACGAGCCGCTCCGGATTCCGATGGTGCGTGAGCGTGATGCTGCAGTGCGGACAGGTCGCAACGGCGCCGCAGTCGGCGCATTGGATGAACGACGAATATCCGCGCCGGTTGAGAAGCAGGATGCTCTGCTCCCCGCGACTCATGGTCTCGACGATGGCATCGTGGAGCGGCTCTCGAATTACGGCGCCGTAATCCACACCGCCCTGCGCCATCGCGTTGTAGTCGGTAGGGATCCGCCGCAGATCGATCACGCCGACGCTCGGCAGTCGTCCGCCGCCAACCCGCTCGGGGAGTGTCAGAAGCGTGTACTTCCCGGAGGAGGCGTTCGCCCAGCTCTCCAGCGACGGCGTGGCGCTACCGAGAACCGTGATCGCGCCTTCGTTTTTCGCTCGCACGATCGCCACCTCCCGCGCGTGGTAGCGCGGCGTCTCGCCCTGCTTGTAGCTCGACTCGTGCTCTTCGTCGACGATGATCGCGCCCAGATTCTCCAGCGGCGCGAACACCGCTGACCGCGCTCCGACGACGATCCTCTTGTCTCCCCGCTTGAGTGCGAGCCAGGCGTCGTATCGCTCGCCCTCACTGAGCGCCGAATGCAGAACCGCGATCCTGTCGCCGAAAGCGGCGCGGAACCGATCCACCGTCTGGGGAGTGAGCGCGATCTCCGGAACCAGCACGATCGCAGTCTGTCCGCGCTCGTCCACGATTCGGCGCAGCAGCTCGATGTAGACGAGCGTCTTGCCGCTTCCGGTGATGCCGTGAAGCAGAAAGACATCTCCCCCCTTCGCGCTCCCCATGGTGTCGACCGCGTGCAACTGCGCCGGAGTCGGCTCGAGCCTGGTCGAGGAGATGCCGCCGCGCGACGAGAACGGATCGCGCTCGACTTCCTCTTCCTCGATGACGACGAGCCCGCGCTTCTCGAGCGACTTGAGCACGGAGGGAGAAAAATCGAGCTGGGCGCTCAGATTCTCGAGCGACGTATTCCCGCCGAGCGATTCGATCAGCTCGAATACCGCGCGCTGCTGTTTGGAGCGGGCGAATGACTTGTCCCGTTGCAGCAGGGACGGTATGTCCACGCCGAGCTTTACCACGCGCCGGGTTTTGCGCGTCGGACGCGGGTCCTCCGCCCCGGTGAGGGCGGCAGGAAGCACTGTTCGGAGCACGACACCCAGCGGGACGATGTAGTAGTCCGCCATCCACTTGCACAGCTCGAGCAGCGATGGGCCTATCGCCGGCTCGGCGTCGGGCGATTCGAGCACGGCTTTGGGCTTTCGTTTGAGCGGACTGACGTCGCTGACTCCGATGCAGACGCCAATCTCCTTGCCGCTGCGGAGGGGAACGACCACGCGCGACCCGACCACTACCGGATTTGCGAGCCCGTCTTCGACTGCGTAGGTGAATGTCTGGAAGAGCGGCAGCGGCAGCGCGACCTCGACGAACCGCGGCGGATTGTCACGCACTCTGAAATGCCGCGGATAGATCTACGCTCGGCGCCGGAGTCGCGCCGAGCCCTGGCTCGTCGGACAATCGAATCGCGCCGCCGGCGATCGAGGCTCCACGGAACGGATCGCTGGACAAAAGCGCCGCGCCATCAAAATCGGCGTAGTCGAGCAGCGGCGATATCTGCGCGATCGCGGAGATGCCGAGCGAGCTCTCGATCATGCAGCCGGCCATGACCTGCATGTCCAGGGCGCGCGCGGCGTGCACCATCCGCAGCGCTTCGCGAAGACTGCCACATTTTGCGAGCTTGATGTTGATGCCATCGACGGCTCCGGCGAGCTTGGCAACATCGGTCGCTACCAGGCACGACTCGTCAGCGAAAACGGGCAGCTTGGAGCGTTTGCGGACGAAGCGGAGTCCCTCGATGTCGTTCGCGGCGACGGGCTGTTCCAGCATCTCCACGCCCTGCTCGGCGAGGAAGTCGCTCATGCGCACGGCGTGCTTCGCCGTCCAGGCGGCGTTCGCATCGACGCGCAGGCGCTTTTCCGGTGCCGCGTTCCGGATGATGCGCACTATCTCAGTGTCGCGGTCGGTTCCGAGCTTGATCTTGAGAATCGGGTAATCCCGCGCCTCCGCCACGCGCCTCTCCAGCTCGTGATTTTCCGCGATGGCGATGGTAAAGCTGGACTGCGGCGTGGTCGCCTGGTCGAGCCCCCAGATTCTATAAACTGGAAGGTCAAGTCGTTTGCCGACGAGATCGTGGAGCGCCGAACTGACGGCACTCTTTGCTGAGGCATTGCCGCGCAGGATGCGGTTGAGATGCGTCTCGATGGACTCGAGCGAGAATGGATCGGCGCGCTCCAGCGCCGGCTTGAATTGCCCGAGGGCGGCGATGACCGTCGACACGGATTCGCCGTAGTAGCGATTGGGCGCGGCCTCCCCGTAACCTTCCAGACCATCGTCGTCGGTGAGGCGCACGACGACATTGCGGTGGTGGGAGTAACCCCCGCGCGCGATCACGAATGGATGCGTCGGGTTGAGCTCGATTGTCTGGTGCGAGAGCTTCATCCGACTGCTACTGCGGGCGCGGGGCGCGCAGTCCGAGCCATGCGGAACTCGTTGTGTGCCGACGCCGTCGACAGAAAGTTGATGAGCGCGTCGGCGAGATCGTTGCCGCGCTCGAAGCGGTGGGCAGGGTTTTTCTCGAGGCAGCGCATCACGATCGCGGCTAGCTGCTGCGGAATCCTCGAATCGACGACGTCGGGCGACACCGCCGTCTCGGTCACGTGCTTGTAGCTGATCGAGTAGCTGTCGGCTCCGTCGAACGGCGGGAAGCCGAGCAGGGTCTCGTACATCACGACGCCCAGGCCGTAGAGGTCGCTGCGGCCGTCGAGCAGCTTTCCCCGCGCCTGCTCCGGCGACATGTAGTGCGGAGTACCCATGACGTTCCCGCTTCCGGTCATGCGGCTCCGGAAGTGGCCGGTGGCGATTCCGAAATCCGTGACGACCGCGTTCTCGTCCTCATCGAAGAGGATGTTGTCCGGCTTGATGTCGCGGTGCACCAGTCCCCGGCGGTGCGCGTAATCGAGTCCGGTAGCCACCTGCGCCGCCACGGCCGCTGTCGTTTCCGGAGAGAGGGAGCGATGCCCGCCGATGCGGTCGCTCAACGTGCCGCGAGCCAGATAGGGCATCACCAGGAAGACGTGATCGTCGACCATTCCGAAATCGATGATCTTGCAGATGTGCGGGTGCATCAGCTGCGCCGCCGATTCTGCTTCCCGCTTGAAGCGCTCGCGCATCTCGTGCTCGCGCGCGAGGTGCGGATGAAGAACCTTGATCACGACGGGGGAATCGAGGACGACGTGAAGCGCGTAGTACACGCTCGCCATGCCGCCCTCGCCGACGCGGTGCATGATGGTGTATCGCCCACCCGTCACCTGGCGCAGCGCCGTCACCGACGGATCGGGAGGCGATTGCCGCCGGTCCGAGCTGTCGGGCATGATGATCCCGCAGCGGACGCAGCGCGCCGCTTCTCCCCGGTTCCAGCTGCCGCAGTCAGTGCAGAACATCGTCAGCCCCCGAACTGCATGCGAACAAAGTCGTAGGGAGGCCACGGCCCGGTGACCGCGAAGTCGAGGGAGGTCTGACGCTTTGCTTCCTTGGACACAGTGTCCACGAAGCCCTGCCAGCGCTGGGTGTCGATGAGGAACGACGCGCGGGCGACGACGCCCTCTTCATCGTCACCGTCCGCCTTCGGGAGAGTGACCGTCGCCGCGGCCTGGGTTCTCAATAGTCTGAGACTCTCGGCGGCGAGAGCGGTGAGACCCCTGATCGCATCCTCTCCCTGCCTGCCCCGGCTCGTGACGCTCACGCGTGCGACGGCATGTCCTTCGACCACCGAGAGCGCCTCGGTGAGCGTGAAGTAGTGCAGCTCGAGCCAGCGGGTGAGGGTCGATTGCGACCGGAAAACGGTTCCGGGGGGAGCCGGCAGTACCGCGGAGTGCGAGTGGGCCTCCTCGAGAACCGCCAGGTATTTCGACACATCGTTGTCCTCGAGGGTCGAAACCGAGTACGGCGACGGCTCGACGACGGCCGCGAGCGCGCGATAGTGCACGAGGGTCGTGCCTTCGGCAAGCGACATCGCCTGGCCCGATTCGACGGCGGCGACGCCGTACAAACGCAGCGAGCCTACAGAAGTTTGCGCCATTTCAGACCTGCCAGGACTGTCAAACCGAGCGCGGGCTGCGCGAACACCAGGATCATGAAACCGTGCGGATTAGTGTGAAGCGGAATATGCTCGAAGTTCATTCCCCACATCCCGCTCACCACGACGAACGGAAGCGTGACGGTGGCGACGACGCTCAAGACCTTGGTCGCCATACCTAGACGATTGGATACCTGTGTTAGTTAGCTGTCCAGTGCTATTGAGTGCAGCGCTCATGAGCTTGCAAGTTAGCGGTTACGTAGCGAGCGCGCCCAGGTGACGAACCGCCGCCTGAGCCAGCCTGTCGGGCGCATATCCGCCCTCCAGCGCGCTGACGATGCGACCTCCGCACCAGGAGTCCGCGCGAGAGACGAGCGAGCGGGTGAGGGCGTCGAAGTCATCAAGCTCGAGCGTGAATCCCCCCAGAGGATCCTGGGCGAGGGAATCGAATCCGGCGGAAATGAGTATCAGCTCCGGCACGAAGCCTTCCGTGGCGGAGTCGATGCCGCGCTCGAGCGCCTGAATGTATTCGGAGCGCGCGAGTCCGCCCGGCTTCGGAATGTTCCAGACGGTCCCATGGGGACCGCGATCGTCGGCGGCTCCGGTTCCCGGATACCACGGCCACTGGTGCATCGAGACGAAGTGGATGTCCGGCTCGCTCTCCACCAGCGCCTGGGTGCCGTTTCCGTGGTGGACGTCCCAGTCGACGATCAGGATTCGCCGCAACCCGTGTTTTTTCCGCGCGTAGTGCGCGGCGATCGCGATGTTGCCGAAGAGGCAGAATCCCATGGCGCGGTTGCGGACGGCGTGGTGACCCGGCGGGCGCACCGCCGAAAAGCTGCGAGGGTTGACGCCACTCACCGAGAGATCTACGCCCAGGAGCACACAGCCGGCGCCGGCAGTCGCCGCCTCCCACGATCCGCTGCTCGCCACCGTATCCGCGTCGAGCCGCCCGCCTCCCTGCTCGGCGATAGCCCTGACCGACCGAACGTAGTCGGGATCATGCGCGAGCTCGAGCTCATCGATCGTCGCGTGGCGTCCCTCGAGATGCTCGATGGAGTGAAACAGCTCCGGGTCATCGCGCAGCGCGCGGGTGATGGCGCGCAGACGCCCGACGTGCTCCGGATGTCCCCATCCGGTGTCGTGGCGTCCGCAGTCGCTGTGGGAGATGAACGCGGCCCGCATTGCGCGGGACGCCTACTCTACCGGTCGCCGGCGGCGGTCGGTGACGAGGAAAATCGATCCGTTCTTCGCCGCCGTAGACGAGATCGGGGCTTCCTCGTCCAGGATCTCCCAGCCATGCAGCTTGACCACGTACTGGTCGTCGTTCTGAATGCCGGGATAGAGCTCTTGCAATGCGAGATGCTTGAGGCTCTTCACGGAAGCCGAAGGATCCGCATCGATCCGGACTGCGTCCCAGGCTTCGAGAACCTGCGCCCTCAGCTGAAGCACCGATGGTCCGGACGCTGAGCCGAGCTTGAACGCTCCGCCCTGCGTTCTCAGGCTACTCACGAACGGCGTAGTCGCTTTCATTCGCCGCCTTCTGTGGCGACGGCCAGCGGCACCGGCGCGAGCGTGGCGAAGAAGCGGGCTATCTGTTGACCGAACAGGTACGTCGAGCCGGTAACCTTCGTCTCGCCCGCACCCGGAATGGCGGCTATCACCACTTCTTCGCCGCCCTGCCCGCGCAACGTCACGTGCGCCTTCGATTCCTGCTCCGGAAAGGCAGCATAGATGCCGGTCTGGCGGGCGAAAAAATCTTTTGCCGAGCGAAGGACTTCGGCGGGACTGTGCGAAGTCGTTGTTTCCTGGAGCGTGCGATTGCGCTGTGACATCGATGCCGAGTCAAGGGTTTGGAGCGAGTCCGTGCAATCTAGACCCGGCCTGCAGGAGCTACAAGCTGACACGCCGCGGCGGTAGGCATCTTGCACCCAGTTTTCGCAAAATCCTCACGAACAGAACAGACGGGTTTCGCAAAACCTTCACGAACAGGACTGATGAACATGCTGACGAGCAGATCCTTGCTGCGCGCTCTGGCACTCGCCTCCGCGCTCTTTGTATCCACGCAGGCTTCGGGTCAGGGCGCCGCCGCCCGGCAAGCTCCCGCGAAGCCTGCACAGCTTCCGGCCGCCACTTACAAGCCTGAGTTCGGCACGATGTGGACCTTCGACGCGCCACCGCTCGACTACTGGCGGCGAATCTATGGGTTCGCACCCGAACAGAAATGGCTGGACCACGTCCGGCTGTCGTCGGTGCGTCTGCCGAACTGCTCGGCGTCGTTCGTGTCCGCGCGGGGATTGGTGATGACCAATCACCACTGTGGACGCGTCTGCACCGCCTCCGCCTCACCCGCTGACTCGAACTATATCCAGACCGGCTTCGCGGCCGGAACCCTCGCCGATGAGAAGAAGTGCGCGGGCCTGTTCGTCGATCAGCTGCAATCGATTCAGAATGTGACCGACAGGGTCCGGGGCGCCATCACCGGCAAGACTCCTGCCGAACAGGGCGCTCAGCGGAGCGCGGCAATCGCACAGATACAGACCGAGTGCAATCAGCAGACGCAGCTCAACTGCCAGGTCGTGACGCTCTATCAGGGCGGGATCTATTCGCTCTACCGCTATCGCCGCTTCAACGACATCAGGCTCGTGATGGCGCCCGAGGGCGACATCGCGTTTTTCGGCGGCGATCCCGACAACTTTACATATCCCCGATACGATCTCGACCTGACGCTGCTTCGGGTTTACGAGAATGGGCAGCCCTACAGCCCGCCGGACTATCTCAAGTGGAGTCCCGCCGGCGCGATCGAAAACGAGCTGGTGTTCGTCGTTGGAAACCCGGGCTCGACGGGTCGTCTCAACACCATCGCCCAGATGGAATTTCTCCGCGACGTCGGATATCCCGCAACGCTCGCGGCCTACAAGCGCTCGCTCGCGATTTACGCCGAGCTGGCGCGCACGGATACGTCCGCCGCGCGGCGTTATCAGAACGACGTCTTCGGCGTGGCCAACTCGCAGAAGGCGGTCACCGGATACCG
>JADGQV010000130.1 GCA_017881465.1 Gemmatimonadaceae bacterium | reverse complement strand
AAACCATGAGTGTCAACGAAAGTGATACAAGATCCCAAGCACTTTTCGGATGCGGCTTCGTCGCAATGGTTGTAACGTGCTTGCAGCTTAACTAGAGCGTTAGGCGTCGCGGAAGGACTAGTAACTCGACGTCGGGTTCACGACGAGTCAATCGGAGCGGATCGCGTCACACGCAGGCGAGAAGTCGCTCGGCGCTCCCTGCGGCCTTCGGCGGAGTACGGAGTTGGGGTGTCACGATCGAAGCCGAGTCCGACGCCGTCGGACCGGGATCGGGCTTTCCTGGACGCGCCGAGCATTAGTAACCTGCTGGTTAGCGGCCAGGGAGCCGCGGCTTCTAATTTGCAAACGTCAAAGCAAACCCAATAACCCATTCCATGTTTACAGGCGCACATCTCCATCTGCTGGTCAACCATGCACCGATCTTCGGATCGCTGTTCGCGTTGGCGCTGCTCGTCGCATCATATTTCACATCCGCCGACGTTCTCAGGCGTACGGCTTTCCTGGTTCTCATCGGAACTGCCATTGCCGGCGCAGCGGCCGACCTCAGCGG
The DNA here is from genome assembly GCA_017881465.1 of Gemmatimonadaceae bacterium. Classification (GTDB taxonomy): domain Bacteria; phylum Gemmatimonadota; class Gemmatimonadetes; order Gemmatimonadales; family Gemmatimonadaceae; genus UBA4720. Next base: position 5,702 of record JADGQV010000130.1, on the reverse strand, counting down.
CGATGCGGCGGAGGACGCGGTGCGCGGACTCCCGGGAGTTCGCCGCGAGGTGATTGAGGCCCATTCACGTATGGCGGACAAGGCATACATCCTTGCAGGCGTTCTCGGCGTACTCTCATTGGTCGCGCTCGTGCGTTGGCGACGGCGACCGATACCGGCTAGTGCCACGCTGGTGGCGCTGTTGGGAACGGCGTTCGTCGGCGGCGCCATGATGTACACGGGACTTCTCGGAGGCCAAATCCGCCACACCGAGGTGCGACCGGGAGCCACTGCGGCGGACGCAATGACAATCGAGCCACCACGCCAGCGGCGTCCTCCGGCAACTGGTAAGTAACTGGGCGGGCGATTGCAGCCAAGTCGTGGCATACAATTCTTAACGATCTTCGACGAGGTACTCATGGACCGACGTGAATTTCTCGCGGCTACCGCCGTTGCCGCCGTGTCGCCGCGGCCTCATCTCAACACACTCAGCCAATCCGCCGCCCGCCAGTACATCGAGCTGCGGCGCTACCACTTGCTCCCTGGCACGAAGCAGCGCGCGTTCGACGCTTTCATTGGCGACGCTGCAATCCCCGCGATGAATCGAGCGGGAGTTGGCCGGGTCGGGGCGTTTAACGTCGTCTACGGCGAAAACGCGCCGTCGCTGCTCCTCGTCCTTACGCACCAGACGCTCGATAGCGTGGTATCGCTGCGCGACCGCCTCGCGAGCGACGCGGTGTACGCGCGCGCCGGCGCCGCGATTCTTGACGCGCCGATGTCTGACCCGGCCTTCGTGCGCGTCGAGAGCACGCTGTTGCGCGCCTTCGACGCGATGCCGACACTGGAACCCTCAGCGGGCGCCGGTGCGGCGACACCTCGCATCCTCGAGCTCCGGACGTATGAGAGTCACAGCGATCGCGCCGCGCTCAACAAGCTGAAAATGTTCAACGCCGGCGAGGTGCCGATCTTTCGCAGGACGGGTCTCACGCCCGTCTTCTTCGGCGAGACTGTTGTCGGCGCGAAGATGCCCAGCCTGACCTACATGCTCACCTTCTCCGACATGTCGGCGCGCGACGCGGCTTGGGGCAAGTTCGGCCAGGACCCGGCGTGGAAGACTCTCTCCGCCGACCCGCAGTATCGCGACAACGTCTCGGCCATCTCGGACATCATCCTCGAGCCGACGGCCTACTCGCAAATCTGAGCCAGCGCGCGGAGCAAATTCCCATCAACATTGACAGCCGCCAGGCGGAGAGAACGGTGATACCTGTATGAGACCAATATCTCGTCGTTTGGCACTGATCAATTGGCTTTCAGTGATAACGCTGGCGCAGGTTGCCCAATCGCAACAAACGCCCACAAATCCACCGCCTGATGAACGGTTCAAAGCCGATATTCTCGTCATCTCGCCACATCCTGATGACGAGTCGACGATCGCGGGCTACCTGGCCAAAGCTGTACTCGACGAGCACCGGCGCGTCGCCGTTGTCGTCACCACCCGCGGCGATGCAGGGCAGAACCTTGTCGGCTACGAGCAGGCCCGCTCATTGGCTGAAATACGCGAGATCGAGACGCGACAGGCGCTGGCCTCGATCGGCATCGATCACGTCTTTTTCCTGCGCGCTCCCGACACGTGGGGGCAGGATGTCGCCGACGTATTGCGTTCGCTCGAGACGTCGAACCACGGCAGCTCACTCGGCGAGGCGGTGCGATTCATCAGACTGACCCGCCCGGAAGTGGTGATCACCATGTTGCCCGCTACAGTCGTTGGCGAAAACCATGAGGACCATCAGGCAGCAGGCGTAATTGCCACCGAGGCATTCGACCTCGCGGGCGATCCGACGTGGTTTCCTGAACAAGTCGCAGCGCCCGAAGACCGGCTGTGGTACGGCAACCTGATGGAAGGATTGCGCGCATGGCAGCCGAAGAAACTCTACTACTATACTGATGCGTCGCACCTCGACTTCGTAAAAGGCACAGGTCCGGAATATTCGATGACCGCGGTGTCGCCGTCGCAACACGTCTCATACGCGCGGCTCGCAGCCAGGGAGCTGTCGTTCCATCGCACGCAGTATGGCGACGATCCCGCAAAGGCTCTCGCGACGAACAACCTGCATGATTACGAGCAGCCGCTGCCGTTTGTACTCGCCAAGTCGCTGGTGGGCGGCTCGGTTATCGGTGACATCATGGACGGAGTTCGCTCAGCGCCGATCGCATTCGCACCTGTGCGCGGATACCGCCCGCCTGAAAATACTGCCGGCTTGTCGATCGAGTTGGGCGAAGGATGGGCGTTCTACAGGCGCTTCTACCCGGCGCACAATCTCGACGTCATGCCCGGGCTGCTCTCGCCAGAGCTCGGCGTTGGAAGCGGACAGCATTTCCCCGTGCTGCTGTTGCTCCACAACACTACGGACAAGCCCGTCACCTTCCATTTGCGAACGCAGCTTCCGCAAGGCTGGATCGTAGACAGTACTTCAGCAGAGCACGCGCATCCCTGGCCGATGAACACTTTCACTGCTGCTGCGCACAGCGACTTCACGGTACGAATCCGCCTCGTGGCGCCACGAGTTGAGAAATCTCAATGGCAAACGATTTCCTGGACCGCTGACGCTGACGGTCAGCAGATTGGACCGGTGACGCTTAGGGTTTATGTCGGAGGGCAATAAGATGCCGGGAGGCACAGAAGAAATGGCAAGTAGGAAATTGACAACCCTCTCGACGGATGGAATACAATTTTGAGGATCGCTCCCGGCCGCCTAACGAACGTTGCAGCAGACAAGCACATTTCGGATGTGGTTTCGTCGCAATGGTTGTACTGTGCTTGCAGTTGAACTAAGGCATTAAGTAGCTCTCACGCGTCTGAGGAGATCATGCTCCTGAAACTCGAAGATCCAGTCGGGAAAGGAGCATATGCCGGTGTCTTCTCGCCCGACGGTATGCGAGCTTACAAACTGTTTCGACAAATCGCGACATGAGCGCGCCGACCACTCCGCCGGTCAGCACTAAGACTCCGCCCAAGCAACCCCACCTCGTCCGCCGCTTCAGCCTCCTGCCCGCGACGGCGCTGAACATGACCAACATGATCGGCGTGGGACCGTTCATCACAATCCCGCTGCTCATGACGGCGCTGGGCGGCCCGCAGGCGATGCTGGGCTGGATCGTGGCGCTCGTGATCGTGATCTGCGACGGGATGGTATGGAGCGAGCTGGGCGCGGCGATGCCCGGGTCGGGCGGATCGTTCCACTACCTGCGCGAGGCGTTCGGGCGCGAGCGGTTTGGCCGGCTGATGGCGTTCCTGTTCGTCTGGCAGTTCGTGCTCAGTGGGCCGCTGGAGATCGCCTCCGGGTACATCGGCTTCGCTGATTACGCGAGCTACATCTGGAAGGGACTGACCCGGACCGGCGTGATCGCGCTCGTTACGGTCGTGGGGCTGGTCAACATCGCGCTGCTGTACCGGCGGATCCACTCGATCGTCAAGATCACCGTCTCGCTCTGGGTCGGCACGCTGATCACTGTGCTCGCGGTGATCGTCACGGGCGCCACGCACTTCGATCCGCACATCGCCTTTGATTTTCCGCCGGGCGCGTTCACCTTCTCGCTGGGCTTCTTCCTCGGCCTCGGCGCGGCCTCACGCATCGGGATCTACGACTACCTGGGCTACTACGACGTCTGCTACATCGGCGACGAGGTGCGCGACCCGGGGCGCGTCATACCACGGTCGATCCTGATCAGCACCGCCGCCGTGGCCGTCATCTACTTTGGCATCAACCTGTCAATCATCGGGGTGGTCCCGTGGCGGGAGTTCGTGCCGGCCGCCGCGCACCCGGAGTCGAACTTCGTCGTCTCGGTCTTCATGGAGAAGATCTATGGCTCACGCATAGCGACGATCTTCACGCTGCTGATCCTCTGGACGGCGTTCGGGTCGGTGTTCGCGCTGTTGCTCGGGTACTCGCGCATCCCTTTTGCAGCGGCGCAAAGCGGCTACTTCTTCCGCGCATTCGGTCGGCTACATCCGACGAAGGACTTCCCGTACATCTCGCTGCTCGTGCTGGGCGTAATCTCGATCGTGGCGGGCTTCTTCTCGCTCGGCACCGTCATTGACGCGCTCATCGTCACCCGCATCCTCGTGCAGTTCATGGGACAGGCTTTCGGTTTGATACTGCTGCGACGGCAAGCACCGGACATGCCGCGCCCCTACCGCATGTGGCTCTATCCGCTTCCGGCACTGGTTGCGCTCGTGGGGTGGATCTTCGTCTTCGCCACCACGCAGCTCGTGGTGATCCTGTTCGGCGTCGGAGTACTGGCACTCGGTTGCCTGGCGTTCCTGCTCTGGTCCTGGAATACAAAACGTTGGCCGTTCGGTTTACAGGAGACAACGTCGTGAAGCAATCTCAATGAATCACCATCAGCTGAACTAATGCTGTCCAACGAACGTTTCAACGTCGCCGGATGGCTGGAGACGCGGGATCTTGCTAAGATTCAGGATGAAGATTTTCGTTCATCAGGAGGCAGCGTCATGAAGCGGTTCTCGGCGATCCTCTCACTTCTTCTCTGGAGCGCCGGCGTCGCGCCGGCGCAAGAGCGGCAGATGCTGCACGCTGGCTGGCTCCTCCAGTCGTCGGCAGCGGTCGGCGTTGATGGCGCGACAATCTCCTCGCTCGCTTACCATCCGACGGGCTGGCACCGCGCGACGGTGCCGTCGACTGTGGCGGGGTCGTTGGTCGAGGACGGCGTCTATAGCGACCCGTTCTTCGGGATGAACTTCCGCGCGCTGCCCGGGATGACTTACGCGATCGGCGAGAACTTCGTGCACATACCGATGGCGACGAATAGCCCCTTCGCCGTGCCCTGGTGGTACCGCACGACCTTCCGCGTACCCGCGACGATGCGCGGCAGGCGCGTCGCGCTACACTTCGACGGCATCAACTACCGCGCGAACATCTGGCTGAACGGTCGCCGCCTCGCGGATTCAAGCATGGCGGCCGGCACATACCGACGTTACGAGCTGGACGTAACGGACGCGGTGAGATGGGACGGGTCTAACGTACTCGCCGTCGAGGTCTTTGCGCCCACGCCGGCGGACCTGCAGACTACCTGGGTCGACTGGAACCCGTCACCGCCAGACAAGAACATGGGGCTGTGGCAACCGACGTACCTCACCGCCAGCGGCGACGTTGTCGTACGCTATCCGGAGGTCGTGAGTCGCGTCGACACCGCCACTCTGCGGAGCGCGGAGCTGACAGTCGCGACCGATCTCAGGAACCTCGCACCGCGCCCGGTCACTGGGACGCTGCGCGGGCGGATCGGAAATGTTGCCTTCAGCCGGCCCGTCACGCTTGCGGCCAACGACAGTGCGTTGGTGCGCTTCACGCCGGACAGTTTCCCGCAGCTACGCTTCGCTAACCCTCGGCTCTGGTGGCCCGCGGAGCTGGGGAGTGGTAAGCCCGAGCTGTACGACCTGGCTCTCGAGTTCGTGATCGGCGCTCGCGTGTCGGATAGCCAACGCATGCCCTTCGGCATCCGCGAGATCACGTCGGAATCAACGCCGAAGGGCGCGCGTCTCTTCCGCGTGAACGGCCGCCGAATCCTGATCCGCGGAGGCGGCTGGGCTCCCGACATCTTCTTCCGCCCGCAGCCGGAGCGGCAGGACGCGCAGCTCCGCTACGCGCTCGACCTGCATCTCAACACCATCCGGTTGGAAGGCAATTACGAGAACGACCGCTTCT
>JADGQV010000129.1 GCA_017881465.1 Gemmatimonadaceae bacterium | reverse complement strand
CCGCGGCCTAACACTCGTTGAAGCTGACGGGCGATTTAATGAAGCTCGCTACGCTCGCATCTTATTTGATTCGCCCGCAGCTTAACTGAAGGCGTTAGGTCGCTTACTCAATGAATTTCAACGGCAATAGCCGCTTCGGTCGAATACTAGCTTCGGCGTTTGTAGCAATTGTGGGTCTTCACGCTTGCGCAAGACGTCCTGAACCAACGCTCAATGCGATGTACATCACGTGGTGTGATACAACTCCGATGAGGCCTGTTGGACGGCCTGTCACAGTTCCGACCGCGCTCCCTGTCTCCGGTTTTGGCACCAGCGCGGCCTGTTCCGGCTGTTCCGGGAGCGGGTTCGAGGCGACGACTGTCCAGGCGATCGCGGACGAGTGTCGCATCGGCCTTCGCACGCCGTTTCGGTACTTCGAGTCCAGGAAGACATCCCCGTGGGGACAGTTAGACGGCTGTCTCGTCCACCTGCGCGACACACTCGAAGCGATGCCGCGCGACCTCCCGATCCACCAAGCCGCACAGAGAGCGGTTCTCAACTTCAACCAACTCGACGAGGCCGCGGTTTCTCAGCATCGACAGCGGATGGCCCTCATCCTGAGCCCACCCGCACTCCAGGCGCATTCCGCGCCGCGGTACGCGAACTGGCGACAGGTCATCGCAGAGTGCGTCGTAAGGCGACTGGGCATCAGTCCCGACGCGATGCTGCCGCGGATGGTGGGACAGGCCAGCCTGGCTCTGGCGCTGTCAGTCCGAGCACTGGCTCAAGCACGAGGATGCATCCTTGCATGACCTGTTTGGCCGGGCGATGTCCGAACTGCGCTCGTGCCAGTCGGAGCGACCTCGCCAGTGAGTGGGTTCCGCCTGGTCGCTCGCGCGCCTGCGCTGGGTCTGCGGGGGGTCGCCTCTGGTTCCGAACGTCCAAGAATTGAACACATCAGTTCCTGCAGTGGGTGCCAGTGTGGTGTACCTCACGTCTCAGGCGCGGAGTGGCCCGTGAGGTCTTCGTTCTCGACACAGAACTCAAGTCCGTTGCACCATAGGTGATGGTGACCTCGGGGTACGCGCTTAACTCTTAATGTTATGCGAGCACGCGCACCTGTTTGGGTGAAGAAGTTCGCGAACTAGAGCATCTAATTGGAGGATCGCATCCGATGGCAATTGAATTCACTCCTACGCCGGAGCAAGTAGACCTGCGTGATATGGCGCGATCGTTTGCTGAGAGGGTACTTCGACCTCTCGCGAGCGACCTCGAGAAGCTAACCGATCCCTGGGAATGTTTCCAGCGCACGAGGCCAGCCTTCGCAGAAATGGCGAAGGCTGGCTTTACCGCTGGTTTCATCCCAACAGAATATGGGGGCGCGGGTTTTGGATGTATCGAGTTTGCCTTGGCGGCCGAGGAGCTTACTCGCGTCGAGGTCGGCGTACCTACTACCTTGCTCGGTCACGGCCTGGCGCTGCAACCCGTAATTCAGTTTGGTACGCCGGAACAGAAGGAGCGGTTCTTACGACCGTTCACGGAGGATGCCACTGGCGACCGCCTTGCGTGCTTCGCTTTCACAGAGGCCAGCGGAGGCGCGAACTTCGACAGTGATGATCCAGAAGCGGGGGTGGTGACCTACGCTCAACGGGACGGTGACTACTACGTAATTAATGGTACCAAACACTTTGCGACCAATGGGAGTGGGTGGGATCGAAAAGGGGCCCATTTATATACCGTCACAGTGCGTACCGATCGGAATGCAGGCGCTAAAGAAGGCTTGAGCGTGATTGTGGTTCCGGGAGATACGCCAGGCATACGAGTCGGTAGGATCGAAGACAAGGTCGGACATCGACTTACTGTCCAGCCGGAGGTTGTATTTGAGAATGTTCGCGTTCCGGTGGCGAATCTGCTCGGGTCCGAGGGCGATGGCATACCCATCATTGTCGGAGCATTCAACTGGACGGCCGCTCTAATCGGGGCTGCGTGTGTCGGTACTGCACGAACTGCGTTCGACTATGCGCTTGAGTTTGCAAAGTCCGGGAAACGCCTTGGTAGCGTCCCTATCATCTACCATCAAGCGGTTGGCTATGCCCTGGCCGACATCAAAATGCGCATCGAAGCATGTCGATATCTGACCTGGCGTGCTTGCGCATATCTTGATTCTCATGCTGACGGCCGTGCCGAAGTCGCGAATATCGCCAAGGTCTACTGTTCCGAGCAAGCGGTCAAGTGCGTCTACGATGCTATGCAGATAGTCGGGGTTGAAAGCTACACGAAGGACCATCCACTTGAGCGGCTTCTGCGCGATGCGCTGGTGTTTCCGCTCTATGACGGTGGCAACATGGGTGTGCGGCGTCGGCAGCTCCATGGCATCCTGTGCTCCCCCGGATATGATTCGGGCCTAATCGCGGAAGATCGGGAGCTCCCATTTAGCAAGGATATGAGTGGGACACTTGGGCTGCGCCATTCGGCGCAAAACGAGATTCCGGGTCCTGCGCGCTGACTCATCCTCGATCCACCCACGAAATACTTAGGCCGCGGCGTCGCGATCTAGACAGTTTACGTCGGCGCCGCACTTGCGGTATGTCATTATCTACACGCATGCGTGCTCAGTTGGATATCGCCTCTATTCCTACGCTCTGGTTCAAGGGATCAGTTCACCGGCCTACGAGTTCAATCCCATGAATCAGCTCTGCATCGCGATTGGGTACGTAAAGACACTGGCTCCTGGGGAAGAGTACGTGATGAATTCCGGCCAGCTCACTCTCAGTGGCCAGGTGCCGCCAGGCCGATATGAACTCAGGGTCACGATGTACCACGACGGCGTCGTCGGCGAAGCTTCCGCAGGTCAGATCGATATACAGTGAGCGCTCCAAATCCGTCACTAGCGTCAAAGAGCACAGCTGCCTCACCTCTGAGCCGCGGTCTAACGAGCATTGCAGCAGACGGTCGCGGCCAAGTCATTGGGTTGTGTATCTTCGAGTAGAATCGCCCGCAGCTGAACTGGGGCGTTAGGCCGACTTCCAAAGCTTGAACCGCACTCAAGGATGGATGTCATCACGGACTTATGGTAACCGGCACAATTGCCTGGAATCTTGATTCAGCCCGATGATTCTGGACCGTCATTATCAGTCGGACACGACCGGCGAGTTTCGCTTGGAAGTGAAGGGTAATTGGCGTGTGAATCTTCCAGTCCCCCTCCAAGGGAGGGCTGGTAAGTGCCCACCACGTTGTGTCCAGACCAGCGTTGAATATGACGCCCGCAGCTGATCGACCTGCAGCATCAAGAGCTTTGATGGAGACCGCAAACGTCTCGCCTACGCGTGCGGAGACTGTATCCGGCTCGGCTACCAGCGCAACCACTTCTGGTGAGACCGCAAGCCGTATCACTGGACTTGTCATGCCCGCGGCACTGGCTGTGAGGTCTGTCTCTCCAACTGACAAGGTCGTGATGTGGCCTAGAGAATCAACTATTGCGACCGCCGGGTTACTTGAGAAATATCGGAAGCGCGTAGGCTCGATTGAGGAATCGTAAATGGTGCGCGACGGCCAGCCGCCGGAGAAGGCTTGAGCCTGCAGGCTGTCCGCCTCTCCAAGCGTTAGAAATTCGTCACTTGTATAGCTTGAATAACCGATGCCGATGAATACACCAGCCACCGTCGCCTGCGAATTTGTCAGGTCGTAAGCGTTGCAGCTAAACAGCGAAATGATGAGAAGTGCGCATGAGCCGCAAGGAAAGAGACGAGCGATTTGCATGGCTGGAGCTTAGAACACCAACGCGCACCGACCTATACGTCATGATACGTAGAATCCGAACTCCGGCGGATAAATTCTGACCTAGGACCGCAGCGCGGCCTAACGAACGTTGCAGCAGACAAGCACTTTTCGGATGCGGCTTCGCCGCGATGGTGGTAACGTGCTTGCAGCTGAACTAAGGCGTTAGGCAGATGCACATAGATCAGGGTAAATTCGGATATGGCCGCAAGCTTCGAATGGAACCCCGAAAAAGCGGCCCAGAATTACGCCGATCACGGCGTTACCTTCGAAGAGGCGTCTAGTGTCTTTGCCGACGCTCTCGGCCGCATCGTTGATGATCCTCGTCATTCGCGAGGAGAAGAAAGGTTTGTACTGATCGGGCTCTCTCGGAATTCCCGCCTTCTCGCGGTAATGTTCACTGAACGCCGAGACCGAATCCGGTTGATTAGTGCCCGTCCTGTAACCCGCGCTGAGCGCAGAAACTATGAAGAAAGCGCACGCTAAACCAAAAACAGTTCGAGAAGTCGACAACGATGATATTCTTCCCGAGTACGACTTCAGCAAAGGCCGGCGAAACAAGTACGCTGCACGCTACGCTGAAGGTACGAACGTGGTGCTTTTGGATCCGGATGTCGCGAAAGATTTTCCTGATTCAAATGCCGTCAACGAAGCCTTGCGTGCCCTAAGCGCGATCATTCGACGTCGACCGAAATCGCGACGGACCGCCTAGAGATCATTAGCAGGTGAAGGAGACGTTCAATGGCTAACCACAAACGTAAACGCGCGAAGAATCAGCGAGCCGGCTGCAAACTGTGCAAGCCGTGGAAAGCCAATGGTGTGCGAACAGAGCGGGCCGATGCAGAACAATGGGGAGATCATCGTCGTCGCCGCGGTTCAGCGCTCGATCTCTCTGAGTACCGCCGCACTGCCTAACAAACGTTGCAGCTGACAAGGGTTCTTGCACCACTTTTGTAGACACTTCCACCTAACCAGCATGGAGTGTCAACTATGCCACGATCGGGCCCACGCGCGGTGCGGAAGTACAGCGACGAGTTCAAGCTGACTGTTGTGCGACTCAGTCAGCAGCCGGGGTTGCAAGTGAAGAGCGTGGCTGCTGCGCTGACGATTCATCCCGGGAAGGTCGTAATAACCGTGGGCTAGGCGACGGTCAGCGGTACTCGTAGACATCGCCCTTTGGGTGTAAGATTTGGGCTCATGAAACCCAAAGAACTCACCATACGCGGCCTGATCCTCGGCGCGCTCATCACGACGGTCTTCACGGCGGCCAACGTCTACCTCGGCCTCAAGGTCGGCCTCACCTTCGCCTCCTCGATCCCCGCGGCGGTGATCTCGATGGCCCTCCTGAGCGCTTTCAAGGACTCGACGATCCTCGAGAACAACATCGTCCAGACCGTCGCCTCCGCGGCCGGCACGCTCTCGGCGATCATCTTCGTTTTGCCCGGACTCGTAATCGTCGGCTGGTGGACGGGATTCCCCTTCTGGCAATCGTTTTTCATCTGCCTGAGCGGTGGTGTGCTTGGCGTGGTGTTCACGATCCCGCTCCGACGCGCGCTGGTGACGAACTCCGATCTGCCCTACCCGGAAGGCGTCGCGGCGGCCGAGGTGTTGAAGGTCGGATCGGGCACACGCGGCGAGACGAAGGACGACACGGGCGAAGCGAAAGAAGGGCTCGTCGCTGTCATCCTCGGCTCCGTCGCCTCGGCCGGACTGGCCATCGTGACGTCGACACGCATCGCCGCCGGTGGACTCGCGGGCTTTGTTCGACTCGGGGCGACGGCGTCGACCGGCTACGACTTCGCTTGGTCGCTTGCCCTACTCGGTGCGGGGCAGCTCGTAGGGCTATCGGTTGGGATGGCGATTCTGGTCGGTCAGGTGATCTCGTGGGTGATCGCCGTACCGATCCTGACGTCGATGCAGCCCGACACGGTCGGTGCGACGCTGGCCGCGCACACGATCGCGATCTGGCGCACGCAGGTGCGGTTCATCGGCGCCGGCACGATCGCCGTCGCCGCGGTCTATACCCTGGTAAGACTGGCGAAGCCGGTGGTCGGTGGGCTGGTGAGCACGCTTGCCGCCTCTCGCGTCGCGGCCACCGCGGACGATCGTGACCGCGATCTCTCGCCCCAATGGATTCTCGCGCTGACGGCCGTGTGTCTGGTGATCACCGCGTGGCTGGCGTTCACCTTCGCGAAATCGACGGTGCTCGCCCCCAGTGCGCTCAAGCTGACGTTGATCGCCGTTCCGTTCGTGCTGATCATCGGCTTCGTGATCGCGGGTGTGTGCGGGTACATGGCGGGGCTCATCGGCGCGTCGAACAGCCCGATCTCGGGCGTCGGCATTCTGTCGATCGTGGTCTGCGCGTCGTTGGTCACGCTCGCGGTAGTGCCGACGGTGGACACGCGTCCGGCGCTGGTGGCATTCGCGCTCTTCGTCACGGCGATCGTCTTTGCGTGCGCGACGATCTCGAACGACAACTTGCAGGATCTGAAAACCGGCCAGCTCGT
>JADGQV010000128.1 GCA_017881465.1 Gemmatimonadaceae bacterium | reverse complement strand
AGAGGGCGGTTAGCTCAGTTGGTTAGAGCGCCACGTTGACATCGTGGAGGTCACAAGTTCGAGTCTTGTACCGCTCATACGTGAAAAGGATTCCACCCGACCGACCAGTAGCTCGATCAGGGTCGCTCCGAGCATGAACAAAGTTGTATGAGCGCCCGTAGCTCAATTGGATAGAGCATCTGACTACGGATCAGAAGGTTGGGGGTTCGAGTCCCTCCGGGCGCGTGAAGGAACTCGTAGGCCCTGTGCTGCTTCGGCAATGCAGGGCTTTTTCATTGCTCGAGAGCGATGTGCGTTAACCAACGCGATCTTGCCCTAAAGTACCTTCTACAGCCAACGCCGGACGCGCGAACGATAGGCGGCGTACTCGTCTCCGAACGCGTCGCTCAGGTACCGCTCTTCACGCACCACCACGAAGTGCGCGAGCACGATGAGAACGACCGGGAGCAGGATCAGAGGCCACGCGGAGTTGAGGACGACCGCGCCGCCTATGTATACGATCGTCAGGCCCACGTACATGGGGTTTCGCGTGAAGCGGTATGGTCCGCTCGCCACTAGCTGGCTCGCGGCGTGGTGCGGAATCACCGCCGTTCGTGCCCGGCGAAAAGTGACGATTCCCCATGCGGCGAGACCAACGCCAACGATCAGGATGCCGAATCCAATCCGCGCGAGCGCTACACCTCCGCCTGACAACGGGAGTCCCCGGCCGCGCCGATCGACAAACCAACCGATAAGGAAACCGACGGCAAAAATGAACGGAGGAGGAAAGCGTACACCGGGATTGGAGAGCGGAGTTCGAGCTGTCACCCTTTGCCTTCATAGTGAGAATGTGGACGGATTCTGGTCGCGCGCGAAATACTCACTCGGTTGCCGGGAAATACCACGGTCCCACTTCACGGAGCAGGGCTTGTCGCGCCCTTCCATCCTTTCCCGCACGGGGGTCATATTGGTCGCGACCAACACTTAGCCTGGTCAGCGCGAAAGACAATCATCAGCCGACTTCACTCGGACGGCGATTCCCATCGCCTGTCCGCCTCCACTCATCCAGCCCACCTCTGGCGAACCATGTTCAACAAACTCATCGCTCTCTCCGCACTCCTCCTCGTTGGCGCGTGCTCGACGGCGCCCGAGCCCAAAACCGTTCCCACTCCCCAGCGCAACGGACAGGGACCGTTCGGCGACAGCACCAGAGCGGGCGGTGACTCGGGCCGCGCGGGCGGCGGCGCTCCCGCGCAACCACGCCCCTACAACCGCGTGATCACGCGGGACGCGAGAACGCGTCGCGGCATGTTCGCCGTCCACAGGGTGAACGACAAGCTGTACTTCGAGATCCCGAAGAACGAGCTGAATAAGGACATGCTTCTCGTGGGACGCTTCACCAGGGCGGCCGCGGCAAACCCTCGCCTGCCCGGCGGACAGTTCGGCAACTACGGCGGCGACCAGTTCGTGGAACGGACCCTGAGATGGGATCGAAGCGGCAACCGGATCATCCTCCGGTCCCCCTCTTTCGCGATCGTCGCCGACAGCACCAATCCGGTCTACCGCGCCGTCCAGGCGGCCAACTATCCGCCGGTCATCGCGGTGCTCAACGTCGAGGCCTACGGACCCGACAGCGCCGCGGTCGTCGATGTGACCCGGCTTTACACGACGAGCATTCCAGAGTTCGCGGCCATCCGCGGGACACTCGATGAGCGCCGTTCGTTCGTCGAGAATGCACTCGCCTTCCCCGACAACGTCGAAGTCGAAGCAACGCAAACCGGTACTCCGACCCCCACACCAGGCGCCGGTGGAGGAGGCGGCGGAGGCGGTCAGGGCCAGGGCCCTCAACCCGCAACGAGCGTCCTCGCCCACTGGAGCCTGGTTCGCCTTCCCGAGAAGCCGATGGTGCCCAGGCGGTGGGATGAGCGGGTTGGATACTTCTCGATCGCGCAGGTGGATTTCGGGACTATGGAACAACGGTCGGCTGATCGCTCCTACATCTCCCGCTACCGGCTGGAGAAAAAAGATCCGAACGCGGCGCTGTCAGAGCCGGTCAAGCCCATTGTCTACTACGTCGATCCCGCGACACCCGAGCAGTGGAAGCCGTGGGTGAGGAAGGCGATTCTCGACTGGCAGCCCGCGTTCGAGGCTGCTGGATTCAAGAACGCGATAATCGCGATGGATCCGCCGGCGAACGATCCCGACTGGTCCGCTGAAGATGTCCGCCACACCGTGATCCGCTGGCTCCCATCGACGATCGAAAACGCGCAGGGTCCGCACGTGAGCGACCCAAGAACGGGCGAGATCCTGAATGGATCGGTCCGCATGTTCCACAACGTTCTCAATCTCCAGCGCGACTGGTACTTCACGCAGGCTTCTCCGCTCGATCCGCGCGCGCGCACCTTTCCGTTCCCCGACTCGCTGATGGGGAAGCTGCTCGAGTTCGTCGTCGCGCACGAGATCGGACACACGCTCGGTCTTCGGCACGATCAGATCGGAAGCTCCACGTATCCGGCGGACAGCGTCCGGAGCGCGAGTTGGGTGCACCGGATGGGACACTCGCCTTCGATCATGGACTACTCGCGCTTCAACTACGTCGCCCAGCCGGAGGACAACATCGCGATCGCTGACATCGTCCCCGGCATTGGCCCCTATGACAAGTTCGCGATCGCGTGGGGATACGCGCCGGTTCCCGGTGCCCGCTCTTCCGACGATGAGCGCCCGACCCTCGACCAGTGGGCGCGGATGCAGGACACCATTCCGTGGTACCGCTTCTCCGAGAACAACGAAGGGGGATACGGCACCCTCAACGAAGCGGTCGGCGATGCCGATCCGGTGAAGTCGACGGGACTCGGATTCAGGAATATCCGCCGCGTAGTGACCTACATATCATCCGCGGCCACCAGGCCCGGCGAAGACAACGACGACCTGAAGGAGATCTACGACCGGACGGTCGGACAGTGGGCGACGGAGGCGAGCCACGTCGCAACGGTCGTCGGCGGCGAGTCCGTGCAGTACAAGTCGGGCAGCCAGCCAGGCGCTGTGTACACGCCGCTGTCCCGGGCGCGGCAGCAGGAGGCCATGCGCTTCATCAACGAGAACGTGTTCCAGACTCCCTCGTATCTGATTCAGCCCGCCATCGCTCGACGCATTGAAGCGGGAGGAATGATCACGCGCATCACGAACGCGCAGGGCCGCGTGCTCACGAGCCTTCTCAACGATGGCAGACTGAACAGGCTCATCGAAAACGAAGCGCTCGCAACCGGCAAGGGAGACGCTTATTCGCTGGCGTCGATGCTGGATGATCTGCGGCGGGGTGTCTGGAGCGAGCTGGCCCAATCGGGCGTTGCAATCGATCCCTACCGGCGGACGCTCCAGAATCAGTTTCTCTCGCAGGTCAACGCAAAGCTGAATCCACCCACGGTGGTCGCGACGCCGGGGCCACAGTTCCCCGGATTCACCCCGCCGGTCCCGCTGCTCGAGGATGCGAGGAGTGAGCTGAGAGGAGAGCTCGTGTCGCTGCGCGCCGACATCCGGCGAGGGGTGCCGAGGGCATCAGATCGGGAGACGCGCCTGCACCTCGAGGGCGCCGATCACCAGATCGGGGATATTCTCGAACCGAAGAAATGAGGACGCCGAGCTCGCGATAAATCCAGGCGCGACGCGTTGGCAGTGGTCGGCTGGTATCAAAAGTAAAACGGGGGCTGCGCGAAGCAGTCCCCGTTTTACTTGCTCAAGCTGTCACAGCTCTCGACCTGGCACAGCTTAAACGCAGACAATCACACCAGTGGCGTTGGAGCAGGTCTTGCCCGACAGTAAATGGGTTTCAGTCCCGCTCCATGTTGGCGGCGGCCCGGGAAGGGCTACCACGAGAATCGTTACGTTCTGCGACGGTGTGAAGCCCTGAACAGGCGTCAGGCTCGTCGCGGTACCCGTGAAGTACGCACCGTTCCAGTCAGCAGCATACTGCTCTTGATACGTAGCGAGGTTACGAAGGTCAGACTCCATCGCGGCGATATACGCCTTGTCTTTCGTGCTCGCAAACTTCGGAATCGCAATCGCGGCAAGAATGCCGATGATGACGACCACGATTCAGAAGCTCGATGAGTGTAAAACCCTTCTTGCTACACATATAGGCAAACCTCTTAAAAAAAACGGTTGGAATCGCCTCGCCTAAGGCGTTGCACACTGCAATTGAGGCAAAATGCTGATCCGAAAGCCTGCGGCGGAAGAGGCTCCCGCCGGTACCCAATGCGTGTTAAACTGTGTGAGTCTCCTTCACGCGAGGGAGCATCTTTTTTTTCGGGGCGTAGCGTAGCCCGGTAGCGCGCCTGCTTCGGGAGCAGGAGGTCGCTGGTTCAAATCCAGTCGCCCCGACCTCGTGAAAAGCCCCGCATCGAAAGGATGCGGGGCTTTTGTGCGTCCTGGACGTTGCAAGGAGGACACCTATCACCTGGCGTTGCGTCAAATTCGTCGAGCGGAGCCGTTGTTTACGCGAGCCTCACCGTGGCCTACTCACAGCTCCGCGCGATACGCCTTGCCGCTGGCGAGTGGGGGAAGAGCGACAAGGCCTGGTGGGCGTAACCTCGGGCGACCGAGCAATGGCCACGCCGTGAATAAAGCTCCGCCACGCGAAGATTGATGCGGTAGCTCCCGGGATCCCACATCGCGCCTGTCACCCAGCCGGCCGTATATGCCCCTCGACCAACGGCGGTCATCGCCATGGTCTGCGTCACGCTCCGGGCGGTCGAGATGAGCGACAACAACACCAGCGCCGTTGCCGCGAGTCCCAACGCCCTGGAGGAGATCTTCACCTCGCGCGCATTTCGACGTATTCCGCTCGTGGCGCCGAGGATGCTCCACACCAGGAAGGAAGGAGCCGCGAGAACGAGCACCACGTCAAGAGCGCTGACCACCATGGTCGTCACGACAGTTCCGGCCAGCACGCACTGGGCGAGTACTGCATCCGGATTCTGCAGCTCGCTCCATCGCCTCAGCGCGCTGAGGAAAAGAATTGCAAACGCTGCCAACAACGCGACAGTGGGAGCGAACCCGCGCTCGGAGACGAACGCCACCCAGTCGCTGCTCGGCCACGGGTTCGCAGTCATGCCGTCGTCGGCGAGCGACCGGTCGTTGGAAGGCGCGAAGCGAACGTACTCTACCGGCCAGTTGCCGGCACCGACTCCAAATACGGGATTGGACGTTGCCATGCGCAGCGAGTTCTGGTACTGCGCCAAGCGGCCGCGCCCGCTTCCCTTCTTGTAGTCCACCATGCCGCGTGCAGAATCCAGATAGGGTGACTCGCTGTTCCAGTTGAGGGTATTTGGCAGCGCAATCGCCACCATTCCACCGACGGCTGCCGCGAGAGTGAGGCGCGCGAAGCGACCACCGATCTTGCCATCGCGCCAGTATTTCCTGGATGCGATCATCGGTACGAGCAGCACTATCGCGCAGGCGGCAACGGCGAGCCATGCTGCCCTCGACCGCGACAGCACCAGAGCGGCGCCCAGCACCGCGCCACCGAGGGAGCCGAGCAGAGCGCCAAATGGGCGCCGCGCGGTGACGGTGCACCAGACGAGCGACGGCAATCCAATCACGGCCATGTGCGCTACGAAATTCCGGTTGCCGAATGTGCCGCCCGGCGCCCGATTGGCGCTGAAATATTCCGTATCGAGACCATATGCCTGCGCGAGCGAGAGCGCGGCCGCGCACACGGCCGCGATCGCCGCGGCAACAAGAATCGGTCGGTATGAGCCGCGTTCGGCCACAGAGCGCGCTCCCCAGAAAACGATTGCGCCGGAGATGCTTATGGCGACGGAACGCTGGGCCGCCCAGTGGTTGGTAGCGAAGATCGCCGAGGCTACACTCCAGAGCAGGAAGAACGCGATCAAGCCGTCGACGAGATCAAAGGAGAGCGACCGTCGCCGCGCCAGGAGCATCAATGCTATGATGAGCGCAGCCACGTGCAGCACGAGCTCCTTCGGCACGAAGTACCGATCCAGCTCGAACACCTTGTACGGGAGGGCGGCGATTACTGCCAGAATCATCCCTGCCTGTATGACCAGCCTGATCACGCGGTCCGTCATCGGGGAAATATGCTTCGTTCAGGGGCACATGAAAAAAGCCCCGCTCGGTTCGAACGGGGCTTTTTCCAGCATGTTCAGCATTTCATCAGCTGCAGACGATCGCGCCAGTGGGGTTGTCGCAGGTCTTGGCCGACTGCGACCGGCCGATCCATCAACCGCGCCGGAACAGCGAGCCGAGCACGCCTCCCGTTACGCCGCGCGCGCGGTTGACGCGCCGCAGCTGATCGAGCTCACCCTTGTCGAGCCAGAT
>JADGQV010000127.1 GCA_017881465.1 Gemmatimonadaceae bacterium | reverse complement strand
TCCAAGGTGCTCGTGGAGGACTACAACAACATCTCCTCCATCCGGTTGGGCGTCGAGCACCGCATGACGAACGGCGTTGCCCTGCGCGGGGGCGTCTCCGCCGCGACCTCCGCTGCTCCCAATGAGACCGTAACGCCGCTTCTTCCGGAGATGGACCGCGCCTACGGCATGTTCGGCGTCGGCGTCCCGCTCATGGGACGGTTCGCCCTCGACGCGGCGTACGCGCACGTCTTTACCTCCGGCCGGCGCGGCCGCATCGACGAGCGAGCGGCGGGGAGCACTTCCGCGCAGGCCCTCGCCCTGAACAGCGGCGTCTACTCGTTGAACGCCAATATCCTGTCGTTCAGCCTCAAAGCCTCCTTCTAACCCACGCCCGGAGACATCAAAGATGTTACGACTGAATACTCTCACTCGCGTGGCGGCCCTCGGCGCCGTCGTGGCGCTCGCGGCGTGCAGTGATAAGCCAAACCCCCTCGGTCCCTCGACACCCGTCGGCGGGGACATCTTCAAGAGCTACGTCGCCCTCGGGAACAGCATCACCGCCGGATTCCAGAGCAACGGGATCAACGACTCCACTCAGCGACAAAGCTACGCGCGGCTCCTCGCCATCCAGATGGGGACGCAGTACCACTACGCGGCGCTTTTCGGTCGCGGCTGCACCCCACCGATTGTCAACGGGCTGACTGGCGCGCTCTACGCGAATGCTCCGGCGGGGACGTGCGACCTGCGCACCCCGGCCTCTGTGACCGACATCCTGAACAACGTCGCTGTGCCGGGCGCCCGCGTGCTGGATCCGACGTCGACCTCCGCACCCGCCTCGAACGCGCTGACCACGTTCATTCTCGGCGGAAAGACCCAGGTCCAGCGGGCATTGGACGCGAATCCGACCTTCGTCTCGATCTGGATCGGCAACAACGACGTACTCCAGCCGGCGCTGTCGGGTCTCTTCCAGCCGATCGTCAGTACCCTGCCGCAGTTCCAGACGTCCTACGACTTGATGATCCAGCAGCTGTTGGATAGCGTGCCCACCGTGAAGGGAGTTCTGATCGGGGTGGCGATGGTGCAGTTTCTGCCGTCGGTGAGCTCTGGCGCGCTGGTCTTCTCAAGCCCGGCAGCGCAGGGCGCAATCAACGCCGCCACAGGCAAGACGGTCGTGATCGATGCGAGCTGTAACGGCTCGACATCGCTGTTGAACATCCCGCAGTTGATCCTGGCCATCAGGGCCCCCGGCACACACCCGCCGGTGATCGCCTGTGCCAAGGGGATCTTCCCAGCACCGGTCGGCGACCTATTCGTTCTCGATGCGGCCGAGCAGGTGACGTTGAACGCCGCCATTACCGGTTACAACACCTACATCCAGGGCAAGGCGGCGGCAATTGGCTTCGCCTACTACGATCCGAACATCCTGTTCGCGGCCAGCCGGGCGAGCGGCGCGATTCCGCCCTTCCCGAACTTCGCCAGCGCGACCGCAACCTACGGAACGCTCATCACGCTCGACGGGATCCACCCGTCCGGCGCGACCCACAAGCTCATCGCCAACGAGCTGATCGGCGTGATCAACGCGAAGTACGGAACAAGCCTCAAGCCGGTCCCGTAAGCTCGCCTTCCGGTCCAGCACGAGAGGGAAAAACAGAGAGGGCAGCGACTTTGGTCGCTGCCCTCTCTGTTTTTTTGTCTCCCGAACAGCACCGCCCAAATGTTAGGGACGAGTCTAGAGCTGCGCGCGCGCCCAGTAGCAGATCGTATCCACTGCGCGATTGGCGATGCCGCGCGATGCGATTGTGGCTGGAAGTACACGGATCGAGCGCTCGATATCGGCCTCGAAGGAGCGCACCCTGTCGGCGGCGAGCCGGCGACTGACGATGACCACGCCGAATTCCGCGTTCAGTGCGAACGAACGTGGATCGAAATTGATCGAGCCCACGAGCAGGAGCTCACCGTCGGCGACGACGGTCTTGGCGTGCATCATAGTCGGCTGATACTCATAGATGCCGACACCGTGCTCGACGAGACGTGGCCAGCTGTGGCGGCTGATGTACAGTGTGCGCGTGGCGCCGGCGATGAGCGCAGCCATCACGCGCTCTGAAGCGCGGCAACGATGGGCCCCATGAGACGCACGTGCGTGTCGCGCCAGTGTGAAGGACTCTGCGCATGTCCCGTCCACTCGTCGGCAATGCCGACGCCGCCTGTGAACCCGATCTTGCCGTCCACGATCAGCAGACGGCATGCGTTCTGTGGTTGTACTTCATCCCGTCGAACCACTGCACCCGCCGAAACCAGGTGACCTTGCAGCCGGCGTCGCGCATCTGATCGACGAGCTCGCGGGGCATCGGCTCAGTTCCTTCGCTGTCGAGAACAAGCCGCACCATCACGCCGCGCCGTGCAGCGCCCGGAGAAATGCATCCAGCTCGGGCCCGATCAGCGGTACGCTCATCACCCGATCCTGGTGATTCGCTTCGGCGTTCGCGGCAAGCGTGATATAGACGAACGCCACCACAAGGGCGCTGATTATTCCTCCGAGCAGAAAGAGAAATTGCGTCATGCGTTGATGGCGAGCGCAGCGCCCGCGACTATGGCATCGTTGAGTTGCTCACGAACGCCAGTCGCTTTCCATCCGGCGACCACGACGGGACGTTGATCGTTCCCTGGCCCCCATACACATAGGCGATGACTCGCGCCGGTCCGCCACCGACTGGCATCAATCGAAGCAGCACGTGCTTGTAGAATGGATGATCATCCGCGGCAACGGCTGGTGGAAAGGAGATGTACACCATCCACTTGCCGTCTGGCGAGATGTGCGGGAACCAGTTGTTGAAGCCGTCGTTCGTGACCTGCTGCTGGCCGCTCCCATCGGGCCGCATCCGCCAGATCTGCATCAGTCCGCTGCGCGATGAATTGAAGTAGATGTACGCGCCGTCCGGCGTGAACTCCGGCCCGTCGTCCAATCCCGGCGCGGAAGTGAGGCGAATCTCGTCGGCACCGGCGACGAGAATCTTATAAATGTCGAACTCGCCGCTTCGCTGCCCCGTGTACACCAGCCAGCGGCCATCGGGGGACCAGCCATGCAGGTACGATGGTCCTTTCGCGGTCACGCGCGTGGGCGTGCCGCCGGTTGCCGGCACCGTGTAGACGATGGATGCGCCGCTGTCCTCCACCGCGTGGTGACTGATGCCCATCATCCGACCGTCAGCCGAAAGGACGTGATCGTTGTTGTTGCGCGTCGCGAATCCCGTGTTGATCAACTCGGCCGAGCGTGATGCGAGATCAAAGCGGTAGAGGCGGCCCTCCTGTGCGTAAATCAGCGCCTTGCCGTCGCGAGTCCAGTTGGGAGCCTGAAATGATCCGCGGTACTGATGCACAATCGTCGCGCTACCGGTCACAACGTCGAGAATCTCGAGGTTGCTGCCGATGTAATCGCGATAGGGGACGAAATCCCGCTTCGCCGGCGTCGTGATGCGCACGTTGCTGAACGCGGCCCGCTCCACAACGGTGTCGTTGTGCGCGCACACGAACAGGCCGACGTATACCGTATCCGGGAGCGACACGCCGGCGAGTTCCTGCGTGACGAGCGTGTCACCGAATCGCGCGACCGACATGACATAGACGCCGTCGCGCCGCTCGAGTTGGAGCACCGCGTCCGGGCCCTGCAGGCTGTCGCGCGACTTAGCCTCCTCCGTCATCCCGCCGGTCGTTCGACGAAACTGGAGCGACATGAGTCCGTTGCCATGCAACGCCGCGGTTACGTGCGCGCTGTTGGTCTCGAGCGACGGGCGAATGGTCCAGCCGATCTTCCGGTGTTCCTCGATTCCCGCGCCGATGAAGCGCGCCCGCGTGGAGAGAATGAAGTTGCCCGTCATCCGCTTCCATACGAAATGAAAATCGTCGCGGTCGTTCCACATGTTCTGACCCGAGCCCGCAACCAGATACGCCTGGCGCTGCGAGTCGTAAGAGGCGGATCCTGAAACTCTTCCGCGACCGATGTCCGTTTGCGCGTCGAAGATACCGACCGGACTTTGAGCGCTAACGACGTCGCTGAACAATGCGAGGCTCAACGCGAGCGTGAAAAAGCGGCAGAAGTTAGGGAAGCGCATGGGATGTCTCGGTCTAAGGCCTCAGGGCTGTTGCGCGAGCTTCTGCAGTTCCTTCCACGTGACGAGAATGACGTGGTTGTCCTGCAGGGCCTTCTTGAACTCCGGGCTGGTCACGACGTCGTAATCGCGTTGGCGCCACGCGGAGCCGTAGGGCTCGTGGTTGACGGTCACGGCTTGGAGCTCGCTGTCGTCACGCCCGAGATGGACGATGATCTCGGTGAGACCGGGCTTGAGGTTGGCAATCGACTTCAGATAGAACGCCTTCCACTGATCGCGAGGAACTTCCGGGCCGGCGATGATCACCGCATCGAGCAAGACGTCCTTGTCCGTGAGCGGCGGTTGAGGCGCGGCGTGCGGATCGCCCCTGAGAGCGAGAAATGGGAGACGATAGTCGCGCGCCACCTTGACGTATGTAGCAATCAGCTCGGGCGTGGTGAAAAGAGCGCCCATGTGGCTATCGATATGTGTGGGACGAATCCCGAGCGCCAAGGCGCGGTCGATTTGCGCGCGGATCTCACGCTCAACCTCGAGGGGCTTCGCCGTCGCCGCAACGACTTTCTCATCCCTTGGGAAGGTACCGGCCGAATCGAGCAAGCTCTGCACCTTGTCCACAGGCGCGACGCTGCCCCATCGATACGTTTCCCATTCGCTAGTGAGTGTGAGATGCAGGCCGAGATCTGCATTGGGATGCGCCTTGGCGTAGGCGGCGACCTCGGTGATCCACGGGCTCGGCACCATGACGCTCGCGGACGAGATAGCGCCTTTCTCGAGCGCGTCGAAGGTCGCCACATCGACGGAATGGGCGACGGCAAGATCGTCCGCGTGGATAATGAGGAGTTTCGAGTCGGCGGGATGGCCGAGGCGCTCGGCTATGGTTTTGGTCTGGGCAGGAAGCGTTGATACAACGAGAAACGATACCACCGACGTCCAAAGCAGCGGGTGCATGGTAGGCCTTTGAGATCGGGTAAGGATCGAGGACAGCATGATGCAACGCTACCAGCGCCGAGGTCGTATGGAAAGCAGACGCCCAACGTTCAATGAACTCGTTGGCTGCGTCTAACGAGCAACGGTCCGCTTCACGTTCCACCCGCTCACGACCACTTGCGGAGGCGCGCCGCCAAGGTCGCGCACTCGGTAGGTGGCCGTGACAACGCGCGTCTCTCCCGGCAGCAGCGACAGGTAGTTGTCCTCCCAGAGGACTGGCAACGCTTCCTGGCCGCCGCGTCCGGTGACTTGCAGGCGCATGAAGAACGCGATGGACGGGCCGGGGTTTCTCAGCGTCACCCGTGCCTCGCCACTGTCGGCGCGGCTGCTGAAGCGCGCGGTCGCCGTCACCGCGCCCGCGGGCATGCCCCTGAGCGCGGTAAAGTCCGCGTAGCTCTTTACGGGCGTCATGTACCAGGTGGAAGTGTCAGCCAAAATGTCCGGACGGGTGGACAGCCAGTAGAAGTTGGTGCTGAGGGGATGTCCGTCGGCGCCCGTCAGGCGCAGGTCCGCGAAATACGCCGCCCCGCCCGAGATGCTCGTCGGCTCTGGCAGGACGAAGACGCGCGTACTGCTGTCTGGTGGCAGATCGAAAACGGTGTCCCGCGCGAATTTCTCCGAGCCGTCGAGTCCCAGCATTCGCGCCCGCAGGCGCACGCCGCGCAGCGGCGCCCGGATCCGGCCGCTGTTCACGACTGCCACCGATCGATCGTCGTACGAGAACAGCACGTGCACGGGCTCGTTTGCCTTTTTGGCGCCGAAGTAGCCGCCCGCCGGCAGCAGGTACCAGTCGAACAGATGCCAGTAGATGGAGGGCCACGCGTTGTTGAACATCCACTGGATCACTCCTGTGGATACGTACTCGTTGCGGCGATACGCCTCGAACATCGCGCGCTCGCCCTCGTACGTCATCAGTTGAGACGTGACGGTGTAGTCCTCGGCGCTCGTGGGCGCGCCGAAGCGCGTGGCCAGCGCGGTGTTGAACGCATCCAGCAGGTGCGTGAACTGCCCGCCCGCGGCGTGGAAGAGCCACACGCTGTCGGGCGGCCACTTGATGTCGGCCGCTGGAATCATGCGGCGCATGCTCTCGATCGGCGGCACCGCGGCGCCCGGGCTCGTCTCCGTGTTGTACGCCCACGCTCCGCCGTGGGTGCTGTCCTGCAGCCAGTACGATGGCGGCACCCAATCGTACGGCCCGGTCATTTTAACGCCGCTCGCTCCCGAGAACTCGGCTGGCTTGGCGCTAGCCGAGGAGATTGTCGG
>JADGQV010000126.1 GCA_017881465.1 Gemmatimonadaceae bacterium | reverse complement strand
GAAGGTGTAGGCGGCCTGCTGCGCCAGGAGTCCACCCGGTGGGAGGGCAACCGATGTCGCGTTTGCCTGCGCCGCTAGAGGCTGGTGCGCCACCATCGCGAGCGCGAGGAATGCCGCGGCTTTCTTCAACGTCGCAAGCCTACCGTAAGCTGCGCAATGTGCTGAATCTGTGATGTTCCGCGGTCGCATCAAAGGAGCCGCTTCGGCTCGGTGCGCAGCTCCTCGTCAACGCGAGTGCCCGACGCACGGCTCTGCGGCGAGGCGCTCGGCTCGACACGGGGTGGGCTGGCGATTTCGTTCACGCCCTCATGGATGTTTTTCTTGAACTCTCGGATGCCCTTGCCCATGGAGCCCGCGATCTCGGGGATCCGTTTGGCTCCGAAGAGAAGCAGGACGACCACCAAAACCATCAGGAGGTGCGCAAGGCTCAGATTTTCAAACATGACGGCGGACCTTCGAAGTGAGTGGCAGGGACCTTCAATCTAGGACCCCGAAGCTTGCGCCTCAATACGCGCCTTACGTGAGCGGATCTATTTACGTCGTCCTTCCGCCCACTTCAGGATTACTCGACCGCTAGCTTTACCGGATGGTGCGTCGTGCCCTGTTAGTCGCGACCGTGGCAACACTCGGCGCTTGCAGTCGTGGAGCGTATGCGCCTCCGGTTCCGAATCCGGCAACTTTCGGCGCGGACAGTGCCACCTGGGCGCTCGCGAAGTCCGTGGCCCCGGTGCTCTACCTCCAGCGTGATGAGCCCTTTCCGCTCGATCGCGTCGTTGCTGTCGTCCATCCAACCGAGCCGGTCATCGCCTATCATCTTCTCTGGCGACACGACGTGAACGGCCAGTGGCTGCCGTGGGCGAAGCCTTCGGACGAAGAGGTGGTGTATGTGGGCTATGATCCCAACACCCACGCGCCGACCGAAATATGGACTTATTGGCACGGCACGTTGCTGCACACGCTCTGGCTGAATCGCGGCCCGCCCGAGATCGACGTTCAGTGGGGCAAGCACGGGTCTCTTCCGAGGGGAATCGACACGAAGGACCTGCCCTCGGATAAGAGCTTGCGATCGTTTTACGTCTACGAGTTCCTCCTCATTCCCGACATTCTCCTCGGCAAGGTCGCACACGGCGGACCGGCTGGTTTCTTTCACAGCTTCCGCCGGTACAGCGATTTTTCCAAGGTAGTGCCGGTCGCCGATAAGCTCGATCTCGTGGTCAAAACCGATGATCCGCGGCCCGCGCTCCACGCGGTGTTTGGCCGGTCGTACTCGGACAAGCGGTGGTGGCCCTAGTGGTCACGTTCCTCACTGGCAAGGTCAACGCGCTTGTCGCCGACGCGAGCCTAAGGCTCAGAAGAAGATTCCCGGCGGTAAAACGGCTTGACACCATCCGAGCCTCGGGGATAAAGCAGACGATGGGCTTCCCTCCCCCTGACCTTCAGTAAAAGGCCTCCATGCGTCGTCTCTGCCTCTTCTCGATAGTTGTCAGCGCGATTTTCGCGGGCCTCATCGGTGCCCATCGCGCTCCTTCACAACGCGTCACGATTGACACAGGTACTCTGGAAGGAATCATCGATTCCGCCACCGGAGTGACGGTATTTCGCGGCATTCCCTACGCCGCACCTCCGGTCGGCGAGTTGCGTTGGAGGCCGCCGCAACCGCCGACGCATTGGACTGGTGTGCGCCCCTCAAGTCAGCTCGGTCACAACTGCATGCAGCACCAGCCGTACGGCGACATCGATCCGTTCGCCGCTGGCGTCTCTGAGGACTGCCTCAATCTCAACGTCTGGACGAGCTCGCTGGACGCAAACGCGCCTCGGCGCCCAGTGATGGTATGGATTCACGGCGGCGGTTTCTTCGCCGGATTCGGCGGCGAAGAACGCCACAACGGGGCGCCCCTCGCGAAAAAGGGCGCGGTCGTCGTCACGCTCAACTATCGGCTCGGACCCTTCGGCTTCCTCGCGCATGCCTCACTCGCCGCCGAGTCCCCACATCACGCCGCCGGGAACTACGGGCTCCTCGACCAGATCGCCGCATTGCAGTGGGTGCAACGCAACATCGCCCGCTTCGGTGGCGATCCGTCGCGCGTGACGATCTTCGGCGAATCGGCCGGAGGATTCAGCGTCGGCTCGCTCATCGCGTCGCCATTGGCGAAAGGACTTTTTCAGCGCGCGATTCTGGAGAGCGGTACCGGGGTCGGCGCCGGCGTCGCTTCGCGAGACGACGCGCGAGCCGTCGCGTTCCGCTTCGCTGACTCGCTGGGCGTGCACGGAGTTCGCGCGGACGCGGCCGCGCACCTTCGCGCACTCAATCCGGACACCGTACTCGCCGCCTCACTGCATCTTGGCCCGCCCGGTGCGCCGATGTTCTATCCGGTCGTCGATGGATGGGTGCTGCCGCACGCCGTCGATTCAACCCTGGCGAGCGGCAAGGCGAACCTCGTCCCCGTCATCGCCGGCACGAATCGCGACGAGGGTGACGAATGGATGGGCGCGCCGACGCGCACGTTCGCTCGTCTCGTTTCGGCGCGTGGAACGCCGGCGTACGTGTACATGTTCTCGCGCGTGGGCGACGACAGCGCGAACCGCGCGCGCGGCGCGTACCACAGCGCGGAAATCACCTTCGTGTTCGGACGACCGCATCCGTTGCAGCCGAGCGCTGGGTCGACGCCATACGACTCGACGCTGGCAGAGGCAATGAGCGACTACTGGGTGGCGTTCGCCACGAGTGGCAATCCCAATGGTCCACCAACCGCTGGAAAGTTGCCGCGTTGGCCACGCTACGATTCCAGGACGGATGCGTTGCTCGAGCTGGGGCCCGAGATTCGACCGCGCACGCTGGTCAAGCGCCCGGTCTACGATTCACTCGATGCCGTCGCTCGATCGCGGGGACGCCTTCGCCCGCGTTAGCATGCTGAGCGAGGCAAATGGGTACTGACGTCTCATTTCGCGAGACGCTTCAGCGCACGCAGGATCACAACGTCGTCTTCATCCTTGCCGCGGCCAGTGGCTTCCTTGGACCGGATGATGTCGTCGAGCGACGCCGCCAGAAAGTGCACACCAAACGCCTCGAATTTCTCGGCACCGCTGGCCAGGTCTTCGTAGCCCTTGGTGCCTGACGGCATGAAAGCGATGACGAGGCGGCCCGCATTCGTCACCAGGTTCCACATCGTCGCGCGCGCGAGGGCGGCGGCGGAGCGATCGAAGTGAAGTCCCTCGGGAACTGATTCGGTGTAGACTCTGGCGTCGAGATCCTTGAGTGCGGCCGCCAGATGCTCGAGGTTTTTCTTGTCGCTGGCGGGCGTGATGTCAGCGTCAGCGGTGAGCCGGGGAAAGCCATGGAGCCGTGCCGCGAGCGCGCCGATCAGTACGAATCGGACGCGATGGCGGCTCAGCGTGCGAATCATTTTCTCCGGGTCGAACGGCGCGACGTCAGACACGCCGGGCGGCGGCGATGAAACGGCTCACCTGGCCGGCTTCGCGCAGCCGCTCCTCGGGGGTGAGGCGCAGTATCCGCGGCACATCATCGAGGAGAGCAGGATCGACGTGAATTCTTTTGAGACCCGCGGACAGGACGAACCCGGCCGCCTGGAGGAGTCGGCTCAGCGTCGCCCAGGATGGGCTGGTGTCGCCAAGCTCGATGCGCGCGACGACGGACTGAGCGGTGCGGGCCTTTCGGGCCAGCTCGCGCTGCGACATTCCCGCCCGCTCCCGGGCCAAGGCGAGCAGCTCCGCGGCGGCAACCCTATTCGGCATGTTTCATGATAGCTAATTAGCTATCAGGGCGCAAGAGTAGTGATACCCTCCGCCGTCTCTCGCGCTTGTCCAGATCCAGGCGTATGATGTCCATGGCGCCTCGCGATGTAGTGCGCGCCATACAGTCCAACAACCCCGCAACTTCCGGAGCCCCTGTGAAACGCATCATCCTCGGCTTCGCCCTGCTCGCGCTGCCGCTCACCGCGCGCGCTCAGGACGCCGATTTCATCCGCGCCAATTTCACCAAGAGCGAAGTCCTCATCCCAATGCGCGATGGCGTGCGGTTGTTCACATCCATCTTCACGCCCCGCGACACATCCACGCGCCATCCCATCGTCCTGACGCGCACGCCGTACAGCGTGGCGCCGTACGGGCGCGACAGCGTCCCCCAGGCGGTCGACAATCAGGTCCGCGCCTACATGCATCAGGGGTACATCATCGTCCGGCAGGACGTGCGCGGACGCTACATGTCCGAAGGGGAATTCGCCGACGTGCGTCCCGTCATCGTCGCGCGCAAGTCGAATCGCGACATCGATGAGTCCACCGACACATACGACACCGCCGAGTGGCTGATCCACAATGTGCCCTTCAACAACGGCAACATCGGCGTGCGCGGCACGTCGTACCCGGGGTTCTACTCCTCGATGGCCGCGATCTCGGCGCACCCCGCCATCAAGGCGGTTTCTCCGCAGGCGCCGGTGACCGAGTGGATGAGCGGCGACGACTTCTTTCACAACGGCGCGCTGCTTCTCCCGCACGCGTTCGACTTCTACAGCTCTTTCGGCTGGCCCCGCCCCAGTCCCAAAAGCACGCCGGACCCAGGCTTCGACCACGGCACGCCCGACGGTTACGCGTTCTTCCTGAAACTCGGCGCGCTCTCGAACGTCAATCCGCGCTACTTCCACAATCGCGTCGCCTTCTGGGATTCACTGTCGAGCCATCCGCAGTGGGATTCGTTCTGGGCAGCGCGAAGCGCCAGACCGCATCTGAAGAATCTCAAGGCCGCGATGCTCTGGGTCGGCGGCTGGTTCGACACCGAGAACCAGTGGGGCGCGCTCAACGCGTACGCCGCGGCTGAAAAGCAGAATCCCGGACTCGTCAACCGGCTGGTGATGGGACCGTGGTCCCACGGCCAGTGGAACCGCGGCAGCGGCGACACGCTCGGCGTGCTGGGCTGGGGATCGAAGACGGATGACTTCTTCACCGACAGCATCGAAGTGCCGTTCTTCAATCACTATCTCAAGAACGGACCCGCTCCCCGTGCCTATGAAGCCGCGATGTTCGAGACGGGCACCAACCAGTGGCTCTTCCTCGACAAGTGGCCGCCAGCCAACACGACCAACACCAATCTCTATCTACAGGCTGACGGCCGGCTCGCATTCACCGCGCCCCCTACCGGCGCAAGCTTCGACGAGTACGTCAGCGATCCGGCCAAGCCGGTTCCCTACACCGCCGAGACGAGGCACTGGTACAACCCCGCGTTCATGGACGAAGACCAGCGCTTCGCATCCGAGCGCCCCGACGTGCTGGTGTACGAGACTACAGCCCTTACTCGCGACATGACCATCGCGGGGCCGATCGTCGCGGACTTCGTGGTATCCACGTCGGGCACCGACTGCGACTGGATCGTCAAGCTGATCGATGTCTTCCCCGACACCCTCATGTCATCGGGCACGCGCACGCCGTCGGGCCCGGGGAACTGGGCGCGGCCGTTGGGGGGCTACGAAATGCTGGTGCGCGGCGACGTGCTGCGCGGGAAGTTCCGTGAGAGCATGTCCGCCCCCAAGCCGTTCGTTCCACGCGCCGCGACGCCGGTCAGGTTCACGCTCAACGATGCGTTCCATACGTTCCGCGCGGGCCACCGTATCATGGTACAGGTGCAGAGCACCTGGTTCCCGATGATCGACCGGAACCCGGGCACGTTCATGAACATCTTCCAGGCGAAGGACGCGGATTTTCATCGCACGACGCAGCGCGTATTCCACTCGGCAGATCGCGCGTCACACGTGGTCCTCCCCGTGATGCCGTAGGAACACCGCGTCAGGATACAGGCCTTTCGAGGGGGCTTCGCGCTCCGGCAGCGACAGCCGCTATGCCGACGGAGGGTTCATTCGCCAAACCTGCGAATGAACCAGGTCTTCACCACCTGTGTCAGAATCGCATAGCCCAGCAGCATGATGGCCAGATACAGCCAGTACCGCGGCGGGAGCGGGACAAACCCGAGCGTGTTTGCCAAGGGCGAAACCGTCAGCCAGGCGCCGACCGCGACGATGATCACTGACGTGAGGATGAGGGGCCAACTCGCCCGGCTTTCGATGAAAGGGATCTTGTTGGTGCGAATGACATGGATGATCAACGTCTGGGTGAAGAGCGACTCCACGAACCAGCCGGTGCGGAACAGGGCCGGGTTGTGCCAGCAGTTGAACAGGTACAGCATCATGAAGAACGTCAGGTAATCGAAGATCGAGCTGATCGGCCCGATGAACAAAATAAAACGCAGGATTTTGCTGATCGTCCACTGGCGCGGCTTGATCAACCACTCAGCGTCCACCTGGTCGGTCGGGATGGTGGTCTGCGAGAAATCGTACAGGAGGTTGTTGGTCAG
>JADGQV010000050.1 GCA_017881465.1 Gemmatimonadaceae bacterium | reverse complement strand
GTCGAACGTCGCGTACACCGTGCCCGGGTCGAAGTGACCCGCATCCACGTACGACACCCACGCTGACTTCGGCAGTCCCGCAATGTTGCCGACGACGTTACTCCACGCTTTGCCACCGTCGCGCGTGACCTGGAGGTTTCCGTCGTCGGTCCCCGCCCAGATCACGTTGGGATCCCTGGGCGATTCCGCGATCGCGTAGATCGTCGTATGCGTCTCGGCCGCCGAGTTATCGACGGTGACGCCGCCGGATTGCTCCTGGAGCTGCTTGGACGGATCGTTGGTCGAAAGATCGGGCGAGATGCGGTCCCATGTCTGACCGAAATCGCGGCTGCGGAAGAGATATTGAGAGCCGATGTATACCGTTCCGTTGCGGGTCGGACTCACGTGGATGGGGGCGTTCCAGTTGAAGCGAAGCTTTTTCTCCTGGTAGCGCGGGAGCGGCTTGATAGGACGCGTCTCGTGCGTCTTCCTGTTCACGCGTCCGATCTCGCCTCCCTGAGACTCTGCGTAGACATAGTTCTGATCGGTGGGATCCACGAACATCCAGAATCCATCGCCTCCGTACATGTTCTCCCAGCGGCTGTTGGTGATGCCGCCCGGGTATTCGGAGTCGCCGATCCAGGAGCTGTTGTCCTGGAGGCCGCCATAGACGTGATAGGGACGGTCGTTGTCGAGGCTCACGTGATAGAACTGCGAGATCGGAAGGTTCTCGCCCTTCCACCATTTGTTGCCACCGTCGTAGGAGTACCAGACGCCACCGTCGTCGCCGGTGATCACACGATCGGTGCTCGTCGGATCGATCCAGAGATCGTGGAAATCTCCGTGCGCGCCGTTGCTGATCCCGCTGAAGCTGTGGCCGCCGTCCGAGCTGACGACGAGCGGACCATCGGGCTTGAAGATGCGGTTTTCATCCTTCGGATCGACGATGAGATTGGCGAAATAGAACGGACGCCAGATCATCGCCTGGCTGCGGTCGCGCATCTCCCACGTGCGCCCTCCGTCGCTCGAGCGGTAAAGCGCATTCTTTGGCGGAACCGCTTCGATGAGAGCGTAGACCACGTTCGGATTCGACGGCGCGACGGTCACGGCAACTCGCCCCCACGGCTTGGCCGGGAGACCTTTCGCGCTCGACTCGTTGAGATCGCTCCACGTCGCTCCTCCATCCGTGCTCTTGAACAACCCACTCGCGCTCGCCGCCGTCTCCCCATCGCCGCCGGAGCGGAATGTCCATCCCTTGCGGCGGAAGTCCCACATTCCGGCATACACGATCTTCGGATTCTTCGGATCCATCGACATCATCGAGCAACCAGTCGACGGATTGGCTCCTTTCAGAATTTTCGTCCAGGTCTGTCCGCCGTTCGTTGTCTTGTAGACACCGCGGTCCTCGCTGTCGCTCCACAGCTTTCCCGTCGCGCAGACGTAGACGGTGTTTGGATCCGCGGGGTCGATCAGAATCTTCGAGATCCGCTCCGATTCCCTGAGACCCACGTTCGTCCAGTTGTCGCCGCCGTCGGTCGATTTATAGATGCCGTCCCCGATCGAGACGCTGTTGCGGGTCCACGATTCGCCCGTGCCGACCCAGATTACTTTCGGATTCGTCGGGTCGATGGCGATCGCCCCGATCGACTGCACGGGCTCCTTGTCGAAAACCGGTTTGTAGGTCGTGCCGCCGTTCTCGGATTTCCAGACGCCGCCGCTCGCGGCACCGATGTAAACCGTCAGACGGTTTCCTTCATGGACAGCGGTGAGCGCGGAGATTCGTCCGCTCATTGCCGCGGAGCCGATGTTGCGGGCGCCCAGACCCGAGATCGTCTCGGAATCAACCTTGGCCCCGGCGGATTGCGGGAGCTGGGCCAGAGCGCCGGTGGCGGCCGCCGCGAGCAACGTCATTCCGCTGAGAGCGGATTTGCGGATTCCAGTCATCAGAGCGACCCTCCGCCGGCGGGTGGTTTCGGCCTCGTGTAGCGCGCGCTGTCTATCGGAACGTTGAACTCGATCTTGTTGAATGTGATTTTCTGCGACCCAGAGCTTCCCTTCTGGCGCGTCTCCATGGAGAAGGGGAGG
This sequence comes from Gemmatimonadaceae bacterium, assembly GCA_017881465.1. Lineage (GTDB taxonomy): Bacteria > Gemmatimonadota > Gemmatimonadetes > Gemmatimonadales > Gemmatimonadaceae > UBA4720. The sequence continues at coordinate 14,836 of JADGQV010000050.1, read as the reverse complement.
TACCAGCCGCCTACCTGCTTGTAATCTCCGAGCGTCGTCTCGGTTTCTTGCGGGGTGCCGCGAATGATTCGCTTGGTGTCGTATTTGATGGGTACGTAAGAATCCGTGTCCATGTAGTAATAGCGCGTGTCGCCGCTCTTGAGCGTGACTTTCAGCTTGTAAACGTCGGTGCCCTCGACCTGGTCCATGCCTACCAACTCGACCTTGTTGCCCTTCTGCTTGTAGTTGACGAGGGGCTCGTCGAAGTCGGAATCCTCGACGATCGAGCGCATCTCCTCTTCGCTCAGCGACTCCGGATCCTTCTTTCCACCGAACGGGTCGATCTTCCAGCCGCTCGCGCCGTCGTAGGAGTTGATGCCGGTCATCCCCTGGATCGAGAACTCTTCCCGGACCTTGTTGGGGCGAGTGTTTTCCTCGATGACGATTGCCTCGAATCCGTCGTCGCCCGTGAATTTCCCGACTCGTCGCAATGTCTTGATCGCCTGGATCTTGTCGGCGCCACCGACGGTTTTGATGTATCGGGCGATGATGTCATCGGCGGTGGGAGTGGACTGGGCGCCGAGCGGAGCGCTGATGGCTGCGACGCTGGCGAGAGTGAGAAGAGCGTTACGCATGTTTCCCTCGAAGAGAGGCCGTTCATCAGAACGTTGCTGCTGCTGCGAAAGATTCTGCCCGTCGGGGGAATTGTTTGTCAATGACGAGCTGCCCGCTGCATCCTCCGTTCCCCGCACAATGACGCCCGATTCAAAATCTACAACAGCTCAGCGGTGGCAGTACCGAGCCTCCCCCGCCCTACTGGCGCGAGCCAGTTCCCGGCCCAATGTTGGGAAGCGAGACAGCGTGACATTCGGCCCCGCTGCTCGAAGCCAATCACCCGGGAGGCACAGTGAGGAATCCAGACGTCGACTGGTGAGCGACGCGACAGTCTCCCCAGATCTGATGGTGCTGGGCAACGAGCCAAGGTTGGGATTGAGATTGCACGCCCGGTTCTAGATTTTGTCAGCCTAGAGCCGCGGTGGTATCGTTGACAACATTCTCTGAAGAGGATCGATCAATGGCCGGTCAGGGATCCACAGGAAACGTCATCGCCGCGGTATGCAGCTTCTTCGTTCCGGGATTGGGGCAGCTGGTTCAGGGCCGGCTGGGAATGGCAATTGTTCAGTTCGTGCTCGCCGTCATTCTCTGGTTCTTTCTGCTTGGCTGGGTGATTCACCTCTGGTCGATAGTCGACGCCGCGCTCTGGAAGCCGCCGGTGCCAACGTGATGATCAGAACGCTCGGACTGACCCACCTCGCGCTGACGGTGAGCGATCTCGAGAGATCGTTCCAGTTCTACCACGACGTGTTCGGGATGCTGGCAGTCTATCGCGAGCCGCATTTTATCCAGGCGCAGACTCCGGGCGCCCGCGACGTGCTCGTGCTCGAGGTGGGCACCGAGCACGTCGGAGAGTCGGGGGGAATCAAGCACTTCGGCTTCCGGCTGGCCGACGCGCGCGACATCGACAAGGCCGCGACTGTCATCGAGCGCGCGGGCGGGAAGATCAAGCACTGCGGCGAGTTCTGCCCCGGGGAGCCGTACGTGTTATTCACCGATCCCGACGGGTACGAGGTCGAGGTTTGGTACGAGATTCCTACCGAGACCGGGCGATGAACTACAAACTGCAACTGAACACGACTGTGAGCTGCCAGCTCACCTCTCGTTCAGTTTGCAGTTGTAGTTCCCGCGGAGCTTGTGCCCCGCGAAAAGTTGGAGGATACTTGCGAGAGGATGGACTCTCTCAAAATCAGGCCAGCAGCGTCCGGAGACGCGGCCACACTCGGCCGCCTGCTCGAACAACTGGGGTATCCCACAAATGCCGCTCACATACCGGAACGCATCGAGAAGCTTCACGCGCGGCCGGGCACGACGGTGCTCGTCGCTGAGGATGAGCACGGGGAGCTGCTTGGGGTGGTGACCGTTCATCTCTTTCAGACGATGCACGCCGACGAGCCCGCCGCGTGGCTGACGGCGCTCGTCGTCGACGAGCAGGCGCGCGGACAGGGTGTTGGCTCCGCGCTCGTTGCGCGCGCCGAGGACTGGGCAGTCAAGCACGGCGCTCTCCGCATCTCGCTCACGTCCGCGCTCCACCGCGAGAGTGCGCACGAGTTCTACAAAGCGCGCGACTACGAAAACACCGGCGTTCGACTGACCAAGGTTTTTGTGAATCGTTCGGGCGCGGCTCCAGGGGGCGAGGGCCGATCATCCCGAAAGGGCGGAGCGAAGGACGCGCGAAATCGGTCGCGAGGCTGAGACTATGCCAACGCACTCGCGCCCCAGGGAATTCCACGTGATGGAGTTCGCGCACCACGATGAAGCGGCGGCGTTCGTCGCGGCGCTGTCCCGTTTTCTCCACTCGCCCAAGAGCGGCGGCTCCGGAGCACGGCAGCCTCCGCTAGAGGTGTGGGCGCGCTCGCCCGTCGCCAGCGAAGGAGTCCTGCTTTTCCTGAGTGACACCGCGCTCGTGGCGGCGAAAAGTGCGTTCTCGCCGGTAACAATCGCGCGCACCATCAAGCGCGAAGCATTGCCGGACGAAAGCTTCCTCATCATCGAAGGCGGCGTCACTCCGCCGTGGGGAAAGGCCGAAGCCTCCGCGCGACTTTCTCCAAAGTAGATCGATAAGATCGATGCGCTGGTACACCCTCACCTTTCACTGGACCTGACGATGACGCGCATTTGGCCGGCAGTTACTTGTTGCGCGGCGCTGGCCGCCGTTGCGGTGAATGCGCAGACACCTCGCGAATCGCGGCTCACGTCTGCGCGGGCCTCGCAGGTCGCCGACTCGATCCTTCGACTGATGACGCTCGAGGAAAAGATCGGGCAGCTCAATCAGTTGCCGGGCACGGAACCCCCGAGCGGCCCACGCGCTCCCCAGGGCGCAGAAGCGCTCGTGCGCACCGGCCGTGTTGGATCGTTCCTCGGAATCTTCGGCGCCGAGTACACGCGCGAGCTCCAGCGGGTCGCGACCCGGGAGTCGCGGCTCAAGATCCCGCTCCTCTTCGCCAACGACATAATTCACGGATTCCGCACGATCTACCCTGTCCCGATCGGGGAGGCCGCCAGCTTTGATTCAGCGCGCGTCGAAGCGTCCGCTCGACAGGCTGCGGTCGAGGCGACGGCCCACGGCCTTCATTGGACTTTCGCTCCAATGGTGGACATCGCGCGCGACCCGCGGTGGGGGCGGACAGTCGAAGGAGCCGGTGAAGATCCCTGGCTCGGAAGCGTGATGGCCGCGGCGCGCGTCCGTGGATTCCAGGGCGGCGATCATGGGCTGGGCCTTGGAGCATCCGACGCGATGCTAGCCACCGCCAAGCACTTCGCCGCGTACGGCGGCGCCGAGGGCGGCAGAGACTACAATTCGGTGGAGCTCACTGAGCGGACACTGTGGGAGATATACCTGCCGCCCTATGAAGCGGCGGTGAAAGCAGGCGCGGCGACCGTGATGTCTTCCTTCAACGACATCGGCGGAACGCCGGCCCACGCCAGTGAGTGGCTTCTGGACGACGTGCTGCGCGGTCGCTGGGGATTCAAGGGCCTGGTCGTCAGCGACTGGGGCGGCATCGAGGAGCTGATCTCCCACCGTGTGGCGGCCACCAAGGGTGACGCCGGCATTCTCGCCCTTCGCGCCGGCGTCGACATCGACATGTCCGACGCCGTCTACGCCGATAGCATGGCCGCCGCGGTTCGCACTGGACGTATCCCGATCGCGCTCGTCGACTCCTCAGTGCGGAGAATGCTGCGCCTCAAGTACGCGCTGGGCCTGTTCGATGATCCGTATCGCTTCAGCGATGTCGCTCGCGAGCGTCGCTATACTCTCGCGCCGGAGCATCTCGCCGCGGCACGCATCGCGGCGCGCGAAGGAATCGTCCTCCTCAAGAACGCCAACAAGACTCTTCCGCTGCGCAAAAACCTCCGTACAATCGCCGTGATCGGCCCGCTGGCGGATAACGCTGCCGCGGCACTCGGCGGCTGGGCGGGCGACGGGAGGCCCGAAGAAGCAATCAGTGTCCTGGCAGGAATTCGCGCCGCGCTTGGCCCATCGACGCGCATCATCCAGGTGCGCGGCGCGCCAGTAGACACAGCGGATAGCAGCGGATTCGCCTCTGCGCGAAATGCCGCGGCCGAGGCGGAGGCCGTGGTGCTCGTACTCGGCGAGCGCGAGGACATGAGCGGCGAGGCATCGAATCGATCCTCGATCGAGCTCCCCGGATCGCAGCGGGATCTCGCCCTCGCCGTCATTCGTGCGGCGCGGCAATCGCCCGGCGGAGAGAATAAGCCGGTGGTCGCCGTTCTGATGAACGGGCGCGCGCTCGCGGTTCCCGAGCTCGCGCGGGAAGCGCCGGCATTGGTCGAGAGCTGGTTCCTCGGCAGCCAGCACGGCGCCGCACTCGCCGACGTGCTGTTCGGAGACTACAACCCTGGCGGAAAACTCCCGGTCACATTCCCGCGCTCAACCGGACAGATCCCGATTTACTACAATCACCGAAGCACGGGGCGTCCGGCCGACTCGGCGAACCACTACACGTCGAAGTATCTCGACATTCCGTGGACGCCCTTGTTCCCGTTCGGATATGGACTGAGCTACACGACCTTCGCCTACGCGAATCTCAGAGTGTCCGCGGCGGCCATCCGCGCCCGCGATTCACTGGCTGTATCTGTCGACGTGAAGAACAGCGGCGATCGCGCCGGGGACGAAGTCGTCCAGCTCTACATCCGCGACGACGTTGCAAGTGTGGCGGAGCCGGTGAAGGCGCTCAAGGCGTTTCGGCGAATAACAATGCAGCCGGGTGAAACGCGCACGGTCACGTTCAGGATCGGTCCCGACGCGCTCGCGCTGTACGACCGTCGCATGCGGCGCGTCGTCGAGCCGGGAAGCTTCACGGTATTCGTCGGCACGAGCTCAGACGCTCTGCTCAGCACGCGCTTCGAGGTAACAGGGGATACTCTCGTCCTTGCTCCGCCGACTCCGCGTTTTCGCTAGTGCCCATCCCCCTGAACCGACGACCCGCCGGCCGGCGAGGAATTCGATATTCCTGATCGCGCTCATCGTCGTGGCCGCAGTTCTTGACGCTGGCTCGCGAATGGATTTACGCCAGCTGCTCCACTCCGCGCACGGTGACGCGATGCGACACGAGCGGCAGCGGAGGCCCCGCGGAATCACCGATCACAAGCGCGCTCTCGAGGACCGACCTTCCCAGCGCCAGGTCCTCTTTGCTGCGCGCGTGGATCGTCGCCAGCGTCTGACCCTTGGCGACACGATTTCCCGGCTTCGCTGTGATCACGAATCCGACTGAGGGATCGACCTTGTCCTCCATGTTCCGGCGGCCACCACCGAGGGCGATGACTCCGTAGCCGATCGCGCGCGGATCCACGGACTGTACGACCCCGTCGCGCTTCGCGACGAAGGTCTCCCGGTGCGCGGCGAGCGGCAGGCGCGTCGGGTCGCGCACCACTCTATTGTCGCCACCCTGGGCCGACACGATTTCCTCGAGCTTGAGGAGCGCCTTCCCGGAATTGATCGCGTCGCGCAGCAACATTTGCGCTCCCTCCAGCGTTGTGGCGACCGTGGCGAGGAGGAGCATCGCCGCCCCAAGCGCCATCGTCACCTCGATCAGGTCGGGGGGCCCGGCGCCCTTGAGAACCTCTATCGCCTCCGCGACCTCGAGCGCGTTGCCACATGCGTGGCCGAGAGGACGATCCATCGCCGTGAGGAACGCGACCACGGGACATCCATGCGCGGCGCCGAGATCGATCATCGCCTTCGCCAGCTCCAGCTCGTCCTCGAGCTTCGGGAGGAACGATCCCGATCCGCGCTTGATGTCGAGCACAAGCCCCGTCAGGTCCTCCGAGATTTTCTTGCTCATGATGCTGGCGGCGATGAGCGGAATCACCTCCACCGTCGCCGTCGCGTCGCGAAGCGCGTACATCTTCCGGTCCGCGGGAACGATCTCGTCCGTCTGGCTCAGCATGGCGCAACCGATTCTCGTGATCTGCGTCTTCGCTTCGGCCAGCGTCAGCGCCGTCCTGAAGCCCGGAATCGCCTCCAGCTTGTCGAGCGTGCCTCCGGTGTGGCCGAGTCCGCGTCCCGACATCATCGGCACCGCGACGCCGAGCGATGCGATGAGCGGCGCGAGAATGAGCGATGTCTTGTCTCCTACGCCGCCCGTCGAGTGCTTGTCGATTCGCGCCATCGGCAGACGGGAGAGGTCGAGCCTTTTTCCGCTCTCGAGCATCGCCTCCATCATCGCGTTCATCTCACCCGGGTCGAGCCCGCGGAAGTACACCGCCATCAGCAGCGCGGCCACCTGATAATCGGGTACCCGGCCCTCGGCGTACGCGAGCACAAGCTCCCGAATCTCCGGGGGCTCCAGCCGCCCGCCGTCCCGTTTGCGTTCGATCAGACGTGGTACGATCATTTAGGCTCAGCCGGGGTACTTGTTACCATCAACATCACCTCGTAATCGGAGTTCACATGCGCGCCCTTCAATACTTGTCTGCAGGAATGCTGCTCGCCGCCTCAATGGCGGGCGCCCAGACGGCAGCCGACCACATTGCGCTTGGCGACAAAGAATACGTCGCCATGAACGCTCCCGCTGCTCTGCAGCACTACGAGGAAGCAATCAAGCTGGATGCCAAGAACTATGAGGCCCTCTGGAAGGCATCGAGATCCGATGTCGACCTGGGATCTTACGAGCAAAACGAGGAGAAGCGCGGCCTCGATTTCAGGAATGCCGAGCTATACGCGCGTCGCGCCGTCGAAGCCAACCCGGGCGACGCCGAGGGGCATTTCAATCTTGCCCGGGCACTGGGGAAAAACGCGCTGACCCAGGGACCGAAGGCGCGGATCAAGTACGCCAAGGACGTCCGCACCCACGCCCTCGAGTGCCTCAAGATCAATCCCAAGCAGCCCGGCTGCCTTCACGTGATGGGGATGTGGAACGCCGAGGTCATGCGACTGAGCGGCTTCACGCGCATGATGGCGAAGACCTTCCTCGGCGGGCAAGTGTTCGAATCGGCCAGCTGGCCGGAAGCGAAGCGCTATATGGAAGAATCGGTCGCCAATGAGCCGGACCGGATCGTTCACCACGTCGATCTCGCCGGGGTCTACCGGGACATGGGCGACAAGGCCAAAGCGCGCGCCGAGTACGAAGCGGTGATGAAGCTGCCCAACCGGGATTACAACGACCACCATTACAAGGCGGAGGCAGACGCGGCGCTCAGAGCCGGCTAGGTCTTCAGCGCGGCGTTCAGTTCTTCCTCTTCCGCTTCCCCTTCGCTCTCGGTGGCGGCGAGCTCCAGCTCCTCAGCGAGCTCGTCCCACAGATCGTCGTCATCTCGTAGTCCCCGCACGCGCCGCCCTATGCGATGGCGCGTCTCGTCTCCGCTCGCGGGGGCCCAAAGGAGCGCGACCGTCGCTCCCAGGATTGCTCCAAGAGCGATCCCGGCCGTAAGCAGCCCAATGTTGTTCCAGTCGGGAACAGTCCCCTTGGGCAGACCATCCCGTTTGGGCTGAGGAATCGATCCGGGAGGTGGCGCCTTGGGGCTGGACGAGGCCGGTCTGGGCGGGCTGGGAGAATTGAACATAAGAGCCTGGCTCAGGGAATGGTAAGAAATTTGCCCTAAACGTCAACTAGCAATAGCCGTGCGAGGATGCTGAATGAGCAGTTCAGGTAAAATGGTGTTGTTGGTGGAGGACAACGAGGATAATCGTATAGTGTACTCCACCATCCTGAAGCACTTCGGTTACGAGGTAACCGAGGCACTGAATGGTGAGGAAGGAATAGCAAAGGCCCGGTCAGAAAAGCCTGACTTGATCCTGATGGACATCTCTATCCCGATCATCGACGGCTGGGAGGCTACCCAGGTGCTGAAGCACGATCCGTCTACGAAGATGATCCCGATCATCGCGCTCACCGCGCACGCGCTCGCGTCCGATCGCGAGAAGGCGATGGAGGTCGGCTGCGATGGATACCTCGCCAAGCCCTGTGAGCCGCGAGCCGTAGTCGCGGAGGTGCAGCGATTCCTCGGCAAGAACAATGGAGCCTAAGACAAAGGGCCGGATTCTTGTCGTTGACGACCACGAGGACAACATCGAGCTCCTCCGCGCTCGCTTCGAGGCGCGCGGCTACGAGGTACAGGGAGCGAGCGACGGACAGGCGGCGTTGGACGCAGTTCCAATCTTCTGCCCGGACCTGATACTTCTCGACGTCATGATGCCGAAGATGAACGGCATGGAGGTAGTGCGCAGGCTCAAGATCAAACGGGAAAACAAGGAAATTCCCTTCATTCCCGTCATCATGCAGACCGCCCTTGATTCGACCGAGAACAAGGTCGAGGGGCTGGACGCGGGAGCCGAGGACTATGTCACGAAGCCTATCAACTTCGCCGAGCTCGAGGCCCGGGTTAACTCCCACCTGCGGATCAAGAAGCTCCAATCCGATCTGGCGGCACGCGAACTGGAATTGTCGGAGCTTAACGACAAGTTGACGCGGATATCCCTTACCGACGGACTTACCGAGATCGACAACAGGCGCTGCCTGGAAGACCGCCTGCACGAGATGTGGCAACACTCGATGCGACTGCACGAGCCCATCGCGCTCATCATGTGCGACATCGACAAATTCAAGAGCGTAAACGACAACTACGGCCACCAGGCCGGAGACTCCGTGCTCAAGGAATTCGCCCAGCTCCTGAAGGCCGACGCGCGGGAGATCGACCGCGTCGGCCGCTACGGCGGCGAGGAGTTCCTTCTCATTTTGCCGGGTACTGTGCTCGATGCCGCGGTCACCTTCGCCGAGCGGCTGCGGGAGAAGGTGGAGGGCCATACATTTTCATACGCCGGTAGGACGATCTGCCGGACGATGAGCTGCGGCGTGGCGGCTGCGCCCCACCCCCGCGTGAAGGACCAGGAAGCACTATTGAGAGCGGCGGATGATGCTCTCTACGTGGCGAAGGAAACCGGGCGCAACCGCGTGGTGCGCTTCGACAGCGCCGAATACAACGAACATACGGAAAGCAAAGGAAACGACTCGTCGGATGGCGAAAAGCCGGTCAAGCAAGCAACGGGAATTGGAGGAAGCAGTGCCTCCTCAGACGCGTCCCCAGAACCCAAAGGCTCGGCAGAAGGCCGACGAGCCCAAGCTTAGACGCGCGAGCGAGCTGCGGGCTCTCCTCACCCGCGCATCCCACGAGTACTACGTTCTCGACCGTCCGACGATGTCGGACGCCCAGTACGACAAGCTCTTCCGCGAGCTGCAGGAGCTGGAAAAGAATTTTCCGGAATGCCTCGCTCCGGATTCGCCGACCTTGCGCATCGGCGCCGAACCCCAGAGCCAGCTCTCCAAGCACGAGCATCTTCGGCCGATGCTCTCGCTCGCCAACGCGTTCGACGACGAAGAGCTGCGCGCCTGGGAAGAGCGACTGGTGCGGATGGCGGGCGACGACGTCGCGAAGTCGGGGTACACTTCGGAGCTCAAGATTGACGGCACCGCTGTCGCGCTCACCTATGAGAATCAGCTTTTTGTGAAGGGCGCAACGCGCGGCAATGGCGCAATTGGCGAGGAGGTGACGGTGAATCTCCGGACGGTGCGCGACGTTCCGCTGCGCCTGCACGAGAGCGCGCCCAAGGGACGCATCGAGATTCGCGGCGAGATCTACTTCCCCTTCGATCGCTTCGAACAGATGAACGAAGCCCGGGCGCGCGCGGGCGATCCCGTCTTCGCCAATCCACGCAATGCTGCCGCGGGAAGCCTCAGGCAGCTCGATCCCGCGATCACAGCTTCCCGGCCGCTCAGATTCTTTGGGTATTCGGTCGCCGCGCCGGATGGAGAAGAGCTGCCATTCGAGACGCAGACGGAGCTGCTCGACGCGCTGGTGGAATGGGGCGTTCCGGTGGCACCGCACCGGAAGCGCGCGAAGACGCTGGCCGAAGTCGAGAAGTGGGCGTACGAGCTCGAGCACAAGATCCGCAGCGAGCTGAACTTCGCGATCGACGGCGGCGTGGTAAAAGTGGATTCTCTCCACATTCAGGAGGAGCTGGGCGTCATCGGTGGACGGGAGCCGCGCTGGGCAATCGCACGCAAGTTCGCGCCGGACATCGCGGAGACCAAGTTGCTGAAGATCAAGGTCAATGTCGGTCGAACCGGTGCACTGAATCCATACGCGGAGCTCGAGCCGGTCGAGATCGGCGGCGTGATCGTGAAGCTGGCGACGCTCCACAACGAGGACCTGATCATCTCCAAGGATCTTCGTGAGGGCGACTGGGTGCAGGTGAAGAGAGCCGGCGAAGTGATTCCGCAGATCATCGCGCCGATCCCAGAGAGGCGCACCGGCAGCGAGAAGCCGTGGAGCATGCCGAAGAACTGCCCCGTGTGTGGAACACCGGCGACGCGCGAAGAGGATGAGGCCGCGATCTACTGCCCGAACATCGCGTGTCCCGGGCGGCAGCTGGAAGGTCTGGTGCATTTCACCTCGCGTGGCGCGATGGACATTCGCGGACTCTCCTACGCTCGCATTCAACAGCTCGTCGAGGCCGGGCTGGTTCGTGATCCCGGAGATCTCTACGCGCTCAAGCGCGAGCAGCTCCTCGAGCTCGAGGGCTACGCCGACAAGGGCACCGGCTCGCTGATCGCCGCGATCGAGGCATCGAAATCACAACCTCTCCAGCGACTGCTTCACGCCCTCGGAATCCGGCACGTTGGATCGATCGCGGCGCAGCTCCTCGCGCAGCATTTTGGAACGCTCGACGCTATCATGTCGGCGTCAGCGGACGACATTCTCAACGTGCGGGGCATCGGAGCGACGATAGCCAATGGCGTGGTGGCGTACTTCTCCGATCCCGCCGGCCGCGCGCTCGTCGAAAAGCTGAGATCGCGCGGCGTCAATTTCACCGAGCCGCGTGCGGTGGTGGCCGGAGGACCGCTCGCCGGGAAGACTCTTGTCATCACCGGCACTCTGCCGACGCTGAGCCGAGCTAAGGCGACCGCGACGATCGAAGCCGCGGGCGGGCGGGTCACCGGATCCGTCTCCAAATCGACAGATTTCCTCCTCGCCGGCGAGGAAGCCGGAAGCAAACTCGACAAAGCGAAGTCACTCGGCGTCACGATAATTGACGAGGCCGACCTCTTGCGTCGAGTCAATTCTCCCGCAACATCTACCGCGTGAGATCGTCCTAACTTCGCATGCCAACTTCAGAAGCCCCCGAGTTGATCGGCCTGGCGCAGCACACGCTGCGCGATCTTCGCCTGCGCGTCGCCGGCGCCAGCGGTGGCGGCCCCGATGCGCTTCGTGAGGCGGGGTACGCGGGCGCGGGCTCGCTCTTCGACGCGTTCGAGACCTGGCTCAACGACCGAGGCTCGAGGAAGGCGGAAGAACTTCCGATCGACGAGTTCTCCGCGCGCGCCGCCGAGTTCTTCCAGGCGGCGGGATGGGGGCGCGTGACGTTCCGCTCGCTGCACGACGCGCTCGCCGTGATCGACATCGAGGGATGCTGGGAAGCGCAGCTCCACGGCGAGGGCGAGAGTGGTTGCCATCTCACAACCGGGACTCTCGCCGGATTCCTCGGCTGTCTCGCCGATTATCCGGTCGGCGTGATGGAGATCGAGTGCACCGTCGGCGGAAAAGCGCGGTGCCGATTCCTGGCGGGCAACGCCGACATGCTGGAGCACGCGTACGAAAGATTATCGCGCGGCGAGGAGTGGGAGACCATAGGAGCGGGCGAGTTCTAGCGCCAGCCCGATGGATATTGGCGAAAGCCGGCGCGGAGCGACTCCCTCATCGCGGTGAGGGGTTAAGAGACAAGGACCCCGGGAACCTCCGCCTGACGTTCGATTAAACCCCTTCCGTCTCTGAACGGCTACTCAAAGCTTCCAACTTGGTCCGAGTGCGAGCAAATACAAACCGACGAGCACTGCTAGCGCGACGAGGGTCCCGGATAGAACTAGAAAGAACACTGAGATAGACACTAATCGGGAAGTCGGTTTAGTTCTGAAAAAAAGACCGCAGCCAGAAAAGAGCCATAAGACAAAAGCCGCTCCGGGCACGATCCACGACCGTATGCCGATTAGAGCTGCGCCGAAAGCCAGCGCCCCGCTTCCCAGGCCTACGGCCGCTAAGCTCCGCGGCGAGAACCGGCGGGCCTCCTCCGCTAAGACCGAGAAAACATTTTCGTCGGCGTGGCGCAAAGGCTTAAACCTTACCTGAGAATACTCCACACAATTCTCCTTGAGGGGGAGGTTCGAATCTTCCCGTTTGTAGGACAAGGCGCAACGCTATTCCTTGTCGCTACTCCGTGATGCCTAGCGCGTCGGCGTAGAGCGGATTGGGCTTCAGCTCCCCGTCGATAAGAATTTCGCGGTCCCACGGCAGAATGATCGTGCTCTCGGTCGCGATCGCGTGAAAATCCGGAGCGTAGCCGCCGGTGCGAATTGAGACCGCGGTCCGAACTTCCGCTGCGCCCGCCTCCTGAACAGCGGACACCGCCAGACGCAGCGTATCTCCCGAATCGCACGTCTCGTCCACGATCAGAACCCGCTTGCCCCGCACTTCCCTCGGCACGCTGCCGAACACCTCAGGCACTTCGCGCGCCCGCGACGTTCTGTATTTCCGGCTCACCACCAGCGAATGGAACTCGCGTCCAAGGATTGCCGCTATCACGGCGCCCGGAATCACCCCGGCCGTCGCGATCCCGATGACCATCTCGGGGTCGTAGGCGCGTGCCACCTTGAGAGCCAGCCCGCGCGACAGCTCGCCGAAGAACGGCCATTCGATTTCGAGGACGCCTTTGGCGGCGTCGACCGTGTGTTTGCGGGGTGACATTTTGCTCTCAAACTGTTCGGGGAAAAGCAGTTAGGTTAAGCTAGCCCTCTCACATCATAGTCGGTAGATTCGAGCAAATGTCATTCTGGGACCGCCTCACTGGCGGCAAGCCGAAGCCGGCGACAGAAAACCTCGACTACCTCAACGAGGCGCTCGCGCTGGAACGCCAGGGCGATTACGACGCCGCATTGACGTCCTACCGGCTCGCGCTCCGCCAGAGACCCAACAATCACAAGGTGCTCCAGAACATGGCCATCGCCTACTCGAAGCTTGGTCAGCTCGACGAGGCGATTCGCTGCTACCGCCGCGCTCTCGCAATCGAGCCCAAGCTGTCGGGAGCGCACTACGGTCTGGCATTTCTTCTCCTCAGGCGCGGCGAGTTGAGCGACGCGGCGTTTCATCTCGAGGCGTTTCTGATGGATCCGCCGCGTAGCGCGGAAGCCGAACGTTGGGTGAAGCACGCTCAGAAAACTCTTGACGAGATGAAGAGCGCCGAGCCTCTTCCCTCCAACCCGAAATTGACGACCAGCGAATATCCGGGGATTGCAGAGTAGATGGGAGCGGTCCTCGCTGTCGTAAGCCAGAAGGGAGGAGTCGGCAAAACCACCACCGCTGTAAATCTCGCCGCCGCGTTCGCGCGCCGGGGAATGAAGACGCTGCTCATTGACGTCGATCCGCAGGGATCGGTGCGCTACGGCTCTGGCCTCGCGCGCGGTCACGAGACGGCGGGATTCGCCGATTACCTGAACGGCGAGCGCAGCCTCCGCGACATCATTCTGCCGACTGCTCTTCCGTGGCTGCGGGTCATTCTTGCCGGCTCCGTCGCCGATGAATCGGACCACGCGGTCTACTCAGAGCTGGTCCGGGAGACGAATGTCCTCCAGGACCTGCTTCAGATGGCCGAGCAGCGGTGCCAGGTCGTAGTCGTGGATACGCCGCCCGGGCTGGGATCGATCACTCGAAAGGTCCTTGGTGCCGCGGAGCACGTCATCATCCCGCTCCAATGCGAGCCGCTGGCTCTCCAGACGACGCCGCAGATTCTCCGCGCGATTCAGGATATCGTCGCCGTCAACGAGCGCCTCACTCTCGATGGAATTCTTCTCACGATGTACGAGGCGAACAATCCGGCCAGTGACCGGGTAGTGGACTACGTGAGAAGGCATCTCCCCGCCAACATCGTCTTCGACGTCGTGATCCCCCGCACCTCGGCTACGGCCGACGCCTTCGCCGCTGGCCAGCCGGTGGTGGTTCGGAGTCCCGCTGACGCGGCGTCACAAGCCTACGTGAACCTCGCGACGCTACTCGCCGACCGGTTGGTATGAAGAAGTCGTCGGCGTGCGCGGCATTGCTTGCCTTTTTTGGGATAGTCGGGCTCATCGCCGTTGCCTGCACCGATATAAGCGGCAGCTCGACGTCGGTTCTTTCTATACAGTTCGATTCTCTGTCCGCGCCTTCCGTCGTCCTCGGCGACACGCTGCGCGACACGACGGGCGCGGTGATCAGGCCGGTGGTTCACGCTTTCAACTTCCAGGGCGAAGAGATCATTCCGGCGCCGGTTTTCTTCTTGTCGCCCGACTCCGGCATCACCGTGGACAGCGTCACGGGGATCGTGGTTGGAGACAGCCTGCGCTCGACGCCGGCGCGGATCGTGGCGACCATCGGGACCCTTCAGGCGATTCAGAACGTCGACGTTACGCTGCGGCCGGATCTCGTGCAGGCGGTGAACGCCCTCGACAGCTTGCAATATTCGTTGCTCGACACCACTCTCAACGTGTCATCGCAGTTGCAAGTGAAGCTGACGCATGGCGTCGCTCCGAACGATAGCGCCGTCAAGTCTTACATCGTGAGCTTCGCCATCGTCGCGCAGAGCGATCCGCAGCTCGGTGAGCTGGTGAACGACGCTGGAAAGCCGTCCGTCGTGGACACTACCGACGCGAGCGGTATAGCGGGAAGGAAGATTCGTCTGCATCCTCTTTTCCTCAGC
>JADGQV010000125.1 GCA_017881465.1 Gemmatimonadaceae bacterium | reverse complement strand
CTACAAGGGGCCGCGGTCAGAAATCAGCCGACTCTTTCCCTCGTCAGCGCCCGATCCAGTAATTCACCTTGACCTGAAACACGTTCGTGGGCCGGTCGCGGAAGATCGCAGTCCTCTGCGCGGGGAAATCGAAGTTGCCGTTGGGATCGTTTCCGGTCCGGCTCTGCGTCCACACGAAGAACACCGTCGAGCCCGGCCGATACTCCCACCGCACCACGGCGTTGCCAATCAGAGACCGGAAGGTAAAGTCGGGGTCGCCGAATGAAAAGGCAGGCGCCGGTCCCGCGCCGTCTGGATCGACCGTGTAGGTCGCGCCACTCGAAGCGGTCGCCGGCGTACGAGTGATCGTGCCGATGTCCTGTCCATAAATCACCTTGTGAAAGGTGCGCGGGGCCGCGAACTCGCGGAACGACGAGTAAGCCCCGCTCGCGATGAATGGCTGCGCGAAGAGCTGCAGCGTGAGGTTCGGATTGAACGTCCAGTTCACCCTCGTGTCGAGAGAGAGCGTCCGCGTCTTGATGAACCCGAAGACGTAGCGATTCCCAAAGAATGCCGTTGCGGTTGGGTCTGTAACGGTTGTCACGTATTGCGCGGCGTCTTCATCCGCGATGAAGCTCGGCGTAAGGCTGATGAACACATTCGCCACCGGCTTGAGGGCGACACCGGGCTGAAGTATGAGGGTGTGGGTGCCCGATCCGATTTCCTTTGCGGTCTGCACCGTGAAATCGAACACGGCGCGCTGCCTCGCGTCAGTGGAGACTTCAACCTCCTCGAAGTTGTAGCCACTTCGCATTACGACCGGTCCGCCGCGCGTCAGTCGATCATCGAACACCGTGGGATGGTGAATGACGAAACTGCGCAGATTCCAGTAGTTCAGAAACTGGCTGCCGAAGTAAACTTGCGTCTGGAGATCGGTCTTGTCGCCATCGTAATTGAACTGCTGCTGCCCGCCGCCAAGGATCACCGCATTGCGATACCAGCGTCCCGGAGTCGTCCACTGACGACCCACGTTCGCATTCATCCACTTGTAATCGGCGCGATCCAGGAAGGACAGGTCGTTCACCTCGAAACCGGGGCTACGCCAGTTCTGGGCTGTCTCCCAAAACCAGTTCCCGGTGTTCTTTCCTACTCGGGTGTAAAAGCCATAGCCTTGAAGCGATGTAGCGTTGGGATCGTACTTGGTATTGAAGATTCCGTCGCTGGTTACGCGACGGTCTGGACGTTGGAAGTAATGCGCGCTGGACTGCTCGGTCAGATCGATGACGGATGACGTTCCACCGACGTTCGAGGTAAGTATCGAGCCAATCCAGGAATACTGGCGCTGGCGCCACGTATGGTTGAAGTCGATTCCGCCCGCTTCGGCTCGGCGGCGAAGTCTGTCGGCGACCACTGTGTCGTTGAGCTGCCGGAACGTTGACGTGAAGGCTCCGCCGATCGTCGTAGCTCCCTGATTCAGATCTTTCTTTATCCGCCCGACAAAGTAGTTGCTGAGCGGCTCGACCTCCTGTGTCTGTTCCGACGAGCCACCGGCTGGCATATACCGCGCGGTCTCGCGATTCGTCAGCGCATCGAGAACTCCCAACGTGTAGCCGCCCTTTGTCCGTCCGGTGATCTTCGCGGCCCCGAGAATCGTGGTGTTATCAGGCGTGTTGGCGAAGTCCGCGACGTTGCCGACATATGGATTGAGCTGCGGCGGACGTCCGACACGGCGAGAGTAGAAGATGTCGAGGCTCGATGTGTTGCTGCAGAAATTACAGCTGAAGTTGCCAAAGTCGAACGCGCTTCTGCCAGCTACGAAAAACGGCCGCTTCTCCGAGTAATAGGTCTCGTACGCCGACAGGTTGATCGTCGCGGGATCCACCTCGACCTGTCCGAAATCCGGATTGACCGTCGCATCCAGAGCGAGGCTCGACGTCAGCAGGTATTTCATGTCGGCGCCGGCGCTCACGCGTCTGTAACTGCTGTTGTGATATGGGTCGCCGGGCTGCGCGAACTTGTATTGCTGGCGCGATTCAACGTACGGAAGGATCTCGAGCTGATGGGGCTGTGGCCCGAGGACGAGTCCGTTCAGCGATCCGAAATACATCGCGCCTCCTGACTCGTTCTTCCGCCTGAAAGACCACATGTCCTGCTCATTGAGCCGGTCGATGTATCGCCAGATCTGCATTCCCCACGCTTGCAGGCTGTCGCGCGAGAAACGAAGCTGTGAATACGGAATTCGAAACTCGGCGGTCCATCCGAGCGAGTCGACATGCGCGGCCGCCTGCCAGATGGGATCCCATGACGGATCGCCGTTGAACTGATCGCCGCGCACACCCGCCGGATTGATCTCGAACCACGCTTGGTCGATGTGGTTGTGGTACGGGTCGAGAATGACGATGAGCTTGTCGGTTGTCAGTGAGTTGAACGAGCCGTTGTTGCCGTTCGCGTCGAGGAGCTGATCCCGCCTCGCCAGCGGAGCCCGGATACCGCCGGCACCCAGCGAGTCATACATGCGCGCTCCGATGTAGAGCGCGCGCTCGTCGTAGAGGACCCGCACTTCGGTGCGCTGGCTCGCCGGCGCGCCCTCATGCGGCTGCTGCTGACGAAAGTCGGTAATAGGAGTTGCCTTCGCCCACGCGCTCTCATCGAGCTTGCCGTCGATGCTGATCGTTCCTGTCACTGACGCTGCGGCCGCGTTTGGCAGCGACGCGCTGCTGGTCTGAGCGGTCTGCGCGACAAGTCCAGTGCTGCCAGCGCAAAGAATGAGCGAAGCCGCACCAATCATACGGGTAATGCTCAAGCGCTGAACGAGGGCCAAGCCGGCCCCGCAATTCAGGCCGGGCCAGTTCAAGGAAGATTTAGACATCAAGGGCGGCTAGGGATGGTGGTACACAATTCGACACCTATACCTACGGCTTGGGTTTGAATTCCGTTTCGCGGCGGTGGGTGACGCCCTCGTGCGGGCGAGCGCATCTTATCAACCGCCGTGAGGCATGGCACTCATTCTCGGTGGCTTGGCAATGGCATTCACCCTGGAAATGAAGAACACCGTACCCAACGACCAGCCCTCGCTGGACGCGCTCGAGGCTGCCGCAGCTCTCATTTACCAGTCCATGCCGCCGACCCCGCAGTACCGGTGGCCCCTCCTCGAAGCGCGGGTCGGAACGACCGTCTGGGTGAAACACGAGAACCACACCCCAACTGGTGCGTTCAAGGTGCGTGGAGGTCTCGTATATCTCGAAGAGCTTTGCCACACCGGCGCTAAACCAGACGGAGTGATATCCGCGACGAGGGGGAATCACGGCCAGTCCGTGGGATTTGCCGCTCGCCGGTACGGAATCCCGGCGGCGGTTGTCGTACCGTTCGGGAACAGCGTCGAGAAAAATGCCGCGATGCGATCTCTCGGCGTCGAAGTCATCGAGCAGGGTCATGACTTTCAGGCCGCCGCCGAGGTCGCTGACCGGATTGCGATTGACCGCGGATGGCACAGGTTCCCATCGTTTCACCCATTGCTGGTACGCGGGGTAGGCACGTATGCGGTAGAGCTATTTCGCGCTGTTCCGGAGCTCGACACCGTTTACGTCCCGGTGGGAATGGGTAGCGGCTTGTGCGGAGTCATCGCGGCACGAGATGCTCTTGGACTCCGCACCCGCGTCGTAGCAGTCGTGTCCGACCGCGCCCCCGCATTCGCGCTTTCCTACGAGCAGGGTCGCATTGTTTCTCACGACGTAACTACTCGCATCACCGATGGCATGGCGTGCCGGACTCCGGTGGAAGCGGCGCTCGCCATCGCGCGACATGGTGCGGAGCGAGTGGTCCAGGTAAGCGACGACGAAGTGGAGTCAGCAATGCGGGCGTTGTTCGCGGACACCCACAACACCGCCGAGGGTGGTGGTGCAGCCGCGCTTGCAGCACTGCTTCAGGAAAAAGAGCGAATGCGCGGTCGCAAAGTGGCGGTGGTCCTGTCGGGCGGAAATGTCGACTCGAACCTTTTTGCCGCCGTATTGAAGAGCGTGGAGTAACGCTGGGGTTTACCGTGACACGAACGCGTTCTTGGGGTAGTTCACCTCACACCTCACACCAAGCACCTCGCCCCTCCAACCTAGGCAATTCCGAACACACTGCCCTCTCCGGAAGGAGTCGGAGTCCGTGCTGAGGGGCCGTAGCTGCTATCCCGATAACAGGGTTTGATGCTCGATAAGCGGGAAAGGTTTGCGCGCTTGGTTTAGCCGGGTCATCTCGTTGTGACAGTGTTGGCGAGGTGGAGGGTCCCAACAAGCTTGGTATCGGCCGAAGAACTGCCGACGAGTACCTTGAAATCACCGGCCTCCGCGCGCCACTGCTTGCCGGGAACATCATAGAACGAGAGAGCGCGCACATCGAGCGGCACGGTCACCCGGCGCATCTCGTGAGGCTTCAGCATCACTTTTGTGAAACCCTTCAGCTCTTTCGCCGGACGAGGCACGCTCGCATTGGGATCCGCAACGTACACCTGCGCCACTGCGGCGCCGGCGCGCTCTCCCGTATTGGTGATGTCGAATGATACGTTCCAGCGAGCGTCGCTTCCCGCGGTGCCGGCCACTGAGCTTATTGCAAGATTTCCATACCCGAACGTGGTGTACGACAGCCCATATCCGAATGGAAAGAGCGGCCGCGTTCCGCTCTTCTCGAATCCGCGGTAGCCGACGAACACTCCCTCGCTGTACTCGACGCGGTCGGTGCCCGATGCCGGGTAATAGTTCGCGCTCGACGGATTGTCTTCCCAACGCCGCTCGAACGTCGCCGGCAAATGGCCCGACGGATTCACATCCCCAAAGAGGATCTCGGCCAACGCGGTTCCTCCCTCCTGGCCGGGATACCATGCTTCGACGACGGCGGGAACCCGATCGATCCACTGACTCATGTCCACGCTGCCACCGGACGTCACCACCACTATGCTGTTCGGGTTCGCCGCGACGACCGCGCGAATCAGTTGGTCCTGGCCCGGCGGCAGGGCAAAGGTGCGGTCCCAGCCCTCGCTCTCACTCTGTGGATCGAAGCCGACGGCGAGGACGACCGCATCCGCCTCTGCTGCGAGCGCCACCGCGGATTGATCTACCCAGCCGCTTTCCGGCACGATTCCCATTCGAATGAATGGACTGCCGAAGCCTGTGACACTCCGGTGCTCGAGCACCACCTTGTGTGGTCCCGCGTCGAGGACGACGCTAGTCGGCTCGATCGCGGCTTTCGCCAGCTGCCATGAGTCTCTGACCAGTTTGTCGTCGACATACAGGCGATAACCGCTGTCGGAAAAGCCGCCCAACTGCACGACTACGTCGTGTTTGCCTGGCACGCGCGGCGTGTAGTAGGCGGTCCACCGCGTCCCTATGAGCCGGGGTGGCCCTCTGAAAAGGGAGAAGTCGATGGGTTCTCCGGACGCGAGCATCCCAATGTCGAGGGGCGCGCCCACGCTGACGTGCTGATCGACGCGTGTACTCACAGGCACGCCCGAGAGCTCGTGATTGCTGAAGACCTCGGCGTTGAGGCCTCGATGCAACCCTTCTTTATCAGTCGTGAAGCTGGTGCCGGCCGCGACCCAGCTCCAGCTTGGCAAACCGCGCGCGTACACGACATTCGTTGTTGTCCCCAGAGAATTCCCCAGTCCCTCCACGAAGCTCACGGCATGGAACGTCGGGATCGTGGCGCTGCCGCCTCCAATCGGCACGGCAGGGTATGCGTTCGGGCCGATCACAGCCACCGTCCGCACACGTTTCTTGTTCAACGGAAGCACGTTACGTTCGTTCTTGAGCAGGACCATGCTCTCTCGCGCGCCTTCCAGCGCCACCGCGCGCCCTTGCTGGTTGAAACGCGGGATCGAAGCGTCCAGCTGGGGCCGGTCCATCCACCCAAAGCGCACGCTGTTGCGCAACAGACGCCGAACCTTGTCGTCGATCGCCGCCTGCGTCACTCGCCCATCCCGAATGAGCGGGAGCAGCGAATCCCGATTGAAGTGCTGCGGCCCTGGCATCTCGAGATCCGTTCCGCCATTGGCCGCGTCGAGAGTGGAATGCACGGCGCCCCAGTCGGACATGGTCACACCCGGAAATCCCCACTCGCCCTTTACAACGTCGACATTCAGGCGGCGGTTGGCAGTCATATATGTGCCGTTCGTGAGGTTATACGAAGGCATGATCGCTCCCACCCTCGCCTCTCTCACCGCGGCCTCGAACGCCGGAAGATAGATCTCGCGCAGCGCGCGCTCGTCTATCCGCGAATCGCTCTTGTTCCGCCAGTACTCCGAGTTGTTCCCCATGAAGTGCTTGATGGTGGCGCTCACGCCCTGTCGCTGCAGGCCTGTGATGAACGGCACCACCATTCGCGACGCGAGGAAGGGATCCTCGCCTAGGTATTCGAAGTTCCGCCCATTCAG
>JADGQV010000049.1 GCA_017881465.1 Gemmatimonadaceae bacterium | reverse complement strand
TACGGAAAGAAGAAGTCCGTCGCGACGATCAGCGGAACCGCGAGCGATGCGAGCAGCAACGCGATGACAGCGGTGCGCCACGAGAGCTCAGGTAACCGCGCTGTGGAAATTCGCACGGGTCAGCTCGTCGCCACTTCGGTGAGGCGCTTCAGCACTTCCGGGATGACTTCGTGCCCGCCATCGAATCTGATGGTCGTGTGCGGGACGCCCAGCTCCCGCAGCCGCGCTTCCTGAGCAGCAATCAGCTCCGGGCTGGCGAAGTCATCGCTCGTGCCGAGCGCGATCGTCAATGGCGACCGTCGCGCGAGACGAGCTGCGCTCTCCACATCGAGCTCAGGGGGCAAAACACCCGCATACAATACGACGCGGTCGGGATCGACATTCCCGCGAGCCACCCAACGCGCAACGGTCGCTACACCCTGTGAAAACCCGAGCACCCACAGCCGCACCTTCGAGCGATCGACGACGGAAAAGATCTCGTCATGGAGCAGATCGAGATAGTTCACATAGTCCTGTATCTCGAACTCGCGATCCTCAGAGGTCATCCAGCTGGCGCCGACTGGCGTGCCTGGCGCATGCGGTCCAGCGACCGGAGGCAAGAGGTAGTAGCGCGACAGCGCTTCCGGAGCGATGAAAAGGCGGTCGGGGCGCTCGAGCGGCAAGAAGCGGGAGAGGAAGCGCCTGGCCAGCTGCCCGTGACCATGGCAAACTATCCACACTTCGCTCAGATCTCCCTCGAGGGACCCCATTATCGAATACCGCGCGAACCTCGGGACCTGGAGGTGGCGCTGTTCAAAGGCGCGATGCTTTTTTTCCGGCACGGCAGGAATCTGCAAGGAGACGCTCGACTGGTGCAACGAATTACGCTGGTGGGGGCTGGAACATGTCTTGCCCCCATGAATGTACCATTCCCGCTAAGAAATGATTCGGTGCTTCGCTCTCACAGCGCTTCTTTTTCTTCTCGCCGCCTGCTCCGTGTCCGAGGATCAGGAGATTGCGCTTGGCCGCCAGGACGCCGATGAGATCAATTCCCAGCTTCCCATCGTCACCGATCCCGCCATCAGTGGCTACATCCAGGCATTGGGCGAGTCCATCGCGAAGAAAACGAGCCGGTCGGACCTGGACTGGCATTTCTACGTCGTCAATACGAGACAGGTCAACGCGTTCGCGCTGCCGGGCGGATTCATTTACGTGAACCGCGGCCTCATTGAGAGCGCCGACAGGCTCGACGAGCTCACGGGCTCGCTTGGCCACGAGATCGGCCACGTGATCGAGCGGCACTCCGTAAAGCAGATGGAGAGCGCGCGGAAGGCGAACCTCGGAGTCTCCGTCGTGTGCACGCTCACCAGCATCTGTCGCAGTGGACTCGCCCAGGCCGCCGTGCAGGTGGGTGGAACCGCGCTTTTCGCCAGGTACAGCCGGCTCGACGAGCTTCAGGCGGATTCAGAGGGCGTCGTGAATGTCACGCGGGCCGGCTACGATCCGCAGGGGATCCCGGACCTGTTTCAGGTGCTGCTGAGGGAGCGGGAATATCAACCGACAAAGGTCGAAGGATGGTTCGCATCCCATCCCCTCGAGGAAGCGCGCATCCAGAGGGCAAAGGCTTTGATCGCGCAATTGCCGCTTGATCGATCGCAAAGGATGGTTGTCGATACCCCGGAGTTTCAGGCGTTCAAGACGCGCGTGTCCAAGCTTCCTGTGCCACCGCCGCCGAGGCAGCTCCCCCGCGATCAGCAGCAGTAGCTAACGATGGTCCGGAAGAGAATCGGGAAGATCGTCGCGCGAAGAGTTGCGTAGAGTGCGCGCTCGCTCTCCACTTGCGCGGCTCGCTCCGCCTCCATCGCATCGAACTGCAGTCTCGCCTGAGCGGATTCCTGTTCCCGAATGTCGGCCTGCATTTCGAGCTGCATGTCGAAGCTCTCGGCGGACGGCTCAGGCGGCTCAGGCGGCTCGGGCGCCTCTGGCGGTTCGGGCGGCGCCGTACTCTCCACGCGCAGGCCGCCAGACCGGTATTGCCGAACGAATTGATAATTGTCGGCCAGAATCAGTATCGGGCTCGTCGACTTGCCCGTCTCGGCTGACTCCGTGGCCTGAGCCAGCGCGATCGTCTCAAGAACGAAATCCTTCACCGAAAGTCCGGCACTTTCGATCGCTCCCCGTGCGAGCGGACTCGATTGCAGGCGCGCAATGGCGCGGTCGATGGCGCTTCGTCCCGACCCGGGCGTGGACCGTATCGCTGATCGTGGGAGTTGGTCGAGATTTTCCTGCGCCTCCTGCCACCGCGAGAAATTGTCTTCGGTGATCCGATAATCAATCGAGCTGGTCAGCGCCTCGCGCGCGTCCGGAGAAGCGTTGTCGAAAATCAGCGAAGCTACCAGTGGGTTCGTCGCCTCCCGAGTCTGCCCCGTGCAGACCGCGGCGGCGAACGAAACGGCCACCACTGCCACAGCGCGCCAATCAACCGCGAATGAACGAATCACAAGTCACACCTCCCGCCCAGACAAAATCACGAGTCATCCTTACGCCGGGCAGCGGATCGAGCGTTGCGCGAATAGAATTAATTGCTTCCACCGTTTCCTGGCCACGAACCCGAGCACCTTCCTTATGAATCGCATCGCACTGACAACCGGCCTCACCTTCTGCTTGCTGGGCTCCTCGAAATTGCCGGCGCAAGCAACGCCCCTGGACTGGACGGCTCTCGCACGGGAGTCGCAGGCAGTCCTGTCCGACTACCTCCGCGTCAACACCACCAATCCTCCCGGCAACGAGATCCTCAGCGCGAGATTTCTAAAGGCCATTCTCGATCGTGAGGGGATCGAAGCCCGGATACTGGACACTACGGAGGTGGGGCCGAATCGTGCCAATCTCTACGCACGACTCCGCGGGAACGGCAGCAAGCGGGCGATCGCCCTGGTGCACCACATGGACGTCGTTCCAGCTACACCGTCCTCGTGGTCGGTCGATCCGTTCTCGGGGGAGGTCAGGGATGGCTACATCTGGGGGCGCGGCGCGATAGACATGAAGGGGAACGGGGTCGCCCAGCTCATGGCGATGATCGCCCTCAAGCGCTCTGGCGTGCTCCTCACGCGTGACATCGTATTCATTGGAAACGCCGACGAGGAGCTTGGGTCCACCGGAGCATTGGTGTTCGTGAAACAGCACCCGGATCTGCTACGCGACGTCGAGTACCTGATCACTGAAGGTGCCGACAACGTTCTGGACGAGAAGGGGAGAGTCGTCTATTTCGGAGTTGGTGTCTCCGAGAAGCGGACCTTCTGGCAGCGCCTCACCGTGAACGGAGTTCCATCACATGGATCGCGTCCAACGAAACAGAATCCGGTTCCACGGCTCGTCGCGGCGCTGTACAAGATCTCGCAGTACGAAACTCCGCTCCACGTTACTCCGGGGGTCGAGAAATTCTTTCGCGACATCGCGCGGACTTATCCCGAGCCGCAGCGTTCGTGGCTCTCCAACGTGACCGCCGCGCTCGAGACTCCACGCGCGCGGGACTGGATACTGAGCGATGTGTCCTGGAACGCGGTTCTCCGAAACACTATCTCGCTGACCGGTCTCACCGGCTCGAACAAGACGAACGTCATTCCCGGAGTCGCCACAGCAGACATTGATGTGAGATTGCTGCCCGATCAGGACACGACGGCGTTCCTGAAGACACTGGAGGCGATTGTCGGCGATACGGCCGTGCACTTCACCCACCTGGCGAATACCAAGACACCGCTCGAGAGTCCCG
The DNA here is from genome assembly GCA_017881465.1 of Gemmatimonadaceae bacterium. Classification (GTDB taxonomy): domain Bacteria; phylum Gemmatimonadota; class Gemmatimonadetes; order Gemmatimonadales; family Gemmatimonadaceae; genus UBA4720. Next base: position 13,229 of record JADGQV010000049.1, on the reverse strand, counting down.
TCGATACCGACCTCTTCCGCGCCATCGAGAGAGCGGCTCACGATCGCGAGCCAGGCGCATTCGTCACGACTCCAATGGAGACCGCGGCGACGGACAGGCCGACCTATCGCAAGGTGGGGATAACGACCTATGGGTTCAGTCCGTTCAAGATCCCGCGACCGGAAATCCAGCGCGGGATGCACGGCAACGACGAGCGTCTAACGGTTGAGAACGTCGGTTACGGCGTGCGGTTCTATTATGACATACTGCGTTACGCGCAGTAGCTGGAAATACGAGCTAGTGCGTCAGCTCTTGTGGCGGAAGGTGATGCGTCCTCTCGTCAGGTCGTAAGGCGACACCTCGAGAGTTACGCGGTCTCCTGCTAGAACGCGGATACGAAATCTCCGCATCTTTCCCGCGATCGTGGCGTGCACGTCGTGGCCGTTGTTCACCTGCACGCGGAACGTCGCATCTGGCAGCACTTCAGTAACGGTTCCTTCCAGCTCGATTGCTTCTTCTTTTGCCATATACCCCCTTGGGTTGAATGCTAAGACTAAAACCAAATGCGAGGGAAGCTAGGTAGGAGGTGCTAGATATGAGGTTAGAGGTAGAAGCGCAATGTATTTGCATTTACCTCTCGCCTCACACCCACGACCGGGCACCTCCTGCCTTATTCTTCTCGCAGTGGTAGTTCCAAACTCTTCCCGCGGTAGGAGCTAAAGAAAACGGGGCCGGTCTGGAGTTGTCCAGAGCGGCCCCGCTTTCTTATCCTGCGCTCAGCAAGCTACGACTTAAGCGCCGAGCTTGGTGACGTTTTCGGCTGCGGGGCCCTTTTGGCCCTGCACGACGTCGAATTCAACGCGCTCGCCTTCGGCCAACGACTTGAAGCCGTTGCCCTGAATGGCGGAATGATGAACGAAGCAATCCTTCTGTCCGTTCTCGGGGGTGATGAAGCCAAAGCCCTTGGCGTCGTTGAACCATTTCACTTTGCCGGTGGTACGCATGTTCGGTACATCCTCATTCAATTGTGTCGGAGTGCCGTTTTTGCGGTACCTGTCCGACTACTGTTTGTTCGCGGCCGAAATGGCCGCATTTGTTCGCCAGAACCAAAAAAAGACCTGGCAACATCCCAGGTCCCTCTACAGTTCGCTGGCTCCAATGCGCAATCGTTGCGCTTCAGGCTTTAAACCTAACCAGCCAAGGCCTTGCCGTCAATGAGAATTGGCTCCGCCTGGGTGCTGGGTAGCGGGTAGCTCGGCGGGAAGCTCGCCTGGTAGCCGGAAAGGCCGGCTCTTCGCACATTCTTGGGCGTTATGCCCTACACCTTTCACACCGCCGACGTCTTCACCGATCACCTTCATGGTGGGAATCCGCTCGCCGTGATTCCGGACGCGCGCGGCTTGTCGGAAACGCAGATGCAGGCCATCACGCGCGAATTCAACTACTCGGAAACCGTCTTCGTTTTTCCTCCGCAGCAGAGCACCAATACCCGCCGCGTGCGCATCTTCACCCCCGGAGCGGAGCTGCCGTTCGCGGGTCATCCAACGGTGGGTTGCGCGTTCGTCCTCGCATCGATCGGTGAGATTCCCCTCAACGGCGACGAAACACGAATCGTGCTGGAGGAGGGTGTAGGACCCGTACCTGTCCTCATTCGCGCCAAGAACGGAAAGCCCATCTTCGCGCAGCTCACGTCTGCGAAGCTCCCCGAAATCAACGATCCGCCGCCGCCGCCGGAAACGCTATGCGAGATCCTATCGCTCGAGCCGAGCCACATAGTGGCGGACGACATGATCGAGCCGGAAGCGGTGTCGTGCGGCTTGCCCTATCTCTTCATCCCGCTCAAGAAACCAGAGATGCTCTCGTGGGTGAAGGTCGACATCGCGAAATGGGAACAGGGGCTGCGCGACTACTGGGCACCCGAAATGTTCGTGTTCAGCACGGACGACTGGAGCAACATCTTCGAGGGCGGCCATATCCGGGCGCGAATGTTCGCGCCCGGACTTGGCATCGGGGAGGACCCGGCAACGGGCAGCGCCTGCGCGGCGCTCGCCGGGTTCTTGGCACTGCGGTCGGAAACGCGCGAGGGAACGCTCCGCTGGAGTGTCGATCAGGGCGTCGAGATGGGCAGGCCGAGCAGGCTCGAGCTGGAGGTTGATCTGAAGCGGGGACAGCTCGCCGCGATAAGAGTGGGCGGCTCCTCGGTGCTCGTCAGCTCCGGAACGCTGCACGTCGAAGGCGAAGCCTAGGCCCTACTCGAGATATTGGTAGAGCCCGAACAGTGCCATTGCCGCGCCGCCGATGATGATGATCGTTCCAGCTTTGTCGCCAATGAGCGCGCCCGCGATCATCGCCCCCACGCCCACGACCATGAGCGCCACATCCTGTCCCTCATGGCGGCGGATCACGGGAGCCGCAGTGACCTTAGTGGATGCGTCAACCTTGGCCTCGTTCAGGCGAAATCCGACTGACGCCGCCTGCAGCGTAGGGCCTTTCACTGAGTTTTGAGCCGACTGCTGGGCACCGGATGCAGCGGGTAGTAAAGCAAGAGCACAGAAGCTGATTGCCAGAAAGCGCATTTAGTTCTCCGTTGAAGGCAGGAAGAAAAGTTCGTGAGGAAGACGCTCTATCGCGTAATCCGCGTCCCGCACAGTTGGGGGGAATGTCGGCAATAAACGTGCACGACTTCACGCCGCGCACGACTCGAACCGCGGATCAGGTCCTCGCCGGGATGGTGGCGCTGCAATCTCACAGGCGCCACGCCATAGAAGGGAGCAACCGCCCCGTCAAGAAAAGACTACCGCTCGCCGCCCCTTCGGTGCCGGTCGCGATGGCGCTCCGGGATGTCGATCTGTCCGGAGACGTCGGCGTAGTCAATGCTGCCGCTCCCCTTTGACTCGACCTTGAAGTCCTTGCCGACTTTGTTCACTTCGATACTGCCTGATCCATCGTTCTGCACGATCACCGAGCCGCGTACGTCAGTGGCGTAGATGCCCCCTGACCCATCGCTCTCGACCGTGAACGATCCGGTCACGTTGCGGACGTTGATGTCGCCCGAGCCATCGTCCACCTTCACATCGCCACCGACGTTCTCGATCGTGAGATCACCCGAGCCGTCCGTAACGCGAACTGATCCCGCGGCCCCGATCACGGAAAACGATCCCGACCCGTCAGTCGCATCCAGCGAGCCAATGTTCACAATCTTCGCATCGCCGCTGCCATCGGAGACGTCGGCGTTGATTCCCTGCGGAACCTCGATCACGAGATCGAGCGCCGCGGAATAGTCGTCGTCGTTGTAGCCCCGCTCGCCGTCGGGAATGTCCGCTTTGATGAACACGACATCTCCTCGCCGCTCGGCGATCAGCTTGATCCTGGTGAGGAATTGCTGCGAAGATGACCGGGCGGTGCCGGTTACCTGCACCTGCCGCAGGCCGGCTTTGCCTTCGACGCGGAGCGTTCCCGCGCCCGCCTCGACCTCGACGGATTTGGCGCCTACTGCGTCAACCACAGCATTCCTCGGCGCCGTATATGGGCTGGACCACTGCGCGCGCGCTGTCGAGCCGATTAGAAAAGGTGCCGCCGCGAAGGCTGCACCGCGAAACTGCCGCTTCATTTAGGACTCCGTTCCGGTGTGACAGGGTTGGACAACCCCTGCCCCCCTTACGGTTTGAACGGGGCCCGGTTTCAGCCCGGCGGGAGCGAAGCCGGGCCGAGCTTCCAGATTCCGTTGAGCATGTCCGAAGCATAGACGCGCAATCCGACCAGCTGCACACCCCATATAAAGACGGGTCCCAGCCCGCTGGGCCTAGGCGACGCTCCCCCGCACCCAGATCTCTCCGGTGTAGCGGTCCGAGACCCGCCCGGCTCCGAATACGGTGAGGGCACGCGAGCCCGTCGGCGGCGTCACAGGATTATCGGATCCGCATGCCAGCGTGAGAATCGCACACGTCAGGATCGCGAACCGCATTCTACATGTTCTCCATCTTCATACTGCCCATTCTTACATCCGGGTTCCTCGCAATCGCGACACCGTACCGGCCCATTCGCATGTGAGACATCCCGAACGCCAGCTTGGCCCCGACCGATACGCTCCATAGGTGATCGGATCCATAGAACTGGCGCGGATCGAATCCCGACGGCCGCAGCGTCGGGCTGACACGAGCTCGCGCCAATTCGGCAAACGGCTCAAGGGAGAAAGCTCTGGCATTCACGAAGGAGGCGGCGGCGCGCGCGGTGATGATCGTCCAGCGCGAGCGGCCCGCAATGCCGAGATCGGTAGCGGGAACCGGAGTTCTGAACGGGTCGACGAGACGTTGCTCGTCTGGCCGCTCGGTGCGCTCGATTCTGAGCGCCCCGTTCAAGCGATCGTAGCGTGCCCACGTTTCCGCCAGAAGTGATGTATAGGCGAAGCTGCGCGTCGATCCGACGTAGTCCCCGCTACGCGCCCACTCGAACAGGGCGTAGCCGGAATGCTGGACATCTTCGAGGCGGATCGATGCGCTTTGCTTGCGCTGATCGGCGCCGCCCCCGTCCGGGTTCTCTGGCGATTTCACTCGCGCGTAGCTGGTCTGGAATTCTCCCTGCGGCCAGGGAACAAACGTGATCCGACCGGACCACGAATCCCAGTATCGGTTCCGGTTGGGAGTGTCTCCAGGACTGGTTGGCTCATCTCCATTGAACGCCCCTCCTTCGAAGATCCAGCGGCCTGCGCGCAGCGCGCCGATCGCGACGGCGCGCTCCAGGATCTGGGCCAGGTGGTGGTTGATCGGATACTTCTCGAACGGCCGCGCCATCGGGTCATCGGTACCGAAGGCCGCAAAGCCCTTCCCAACTGTAATGGACACGCCACTCGTGCCGTCCCCGCCAAATCTTCGCTCCGATGTGAGCACCATCTCGTGTAGATAGGTGTGCGGATGACGGCGATCGATGTATCCCTCGCCGTAGATGCCGGCGTTCAGCTCCCCGCGCTTGATGGTGGCTCCCTCGAAATCGAGCGTCCCTTTCAGCGAGAGCAAACCGCTCCATGGATCGAGCTGAGCCATGATCATCGGCTGGGTCAGGTAACCCTCCGCGAGTGTACGACCGTCAATCGCGGGCGATTCGCGGGTCGCGACCCCGATTGCTTGCGCGCCTATCTCGAAGACGCCGGAAGCATGTTGACCGCCCTGCGCGCTGGCAGTCAGGGCAGGGAATTCCACGAGCGCGAGCGGCGCCAAGAGCATCTGAACCGCTGCCAGCGAGCGCCGGATTCTCCCGGCGCCGTAGTTGGGTTTAATGAACGCGATGGTTTTCAACTGCGATGGCTAGCCGTGAAATGATCCGCGATGTAGACTCCGTGACGTCCGGGCATCGTGAACTGTTAACTGGCATCTGCGCCACTGACAACTCGCATCCCGTTCAGTTGTAGTTCTTTCTCAATATCGCATTGGGGATTTAAGCATGCTCGTTCGAGCAAAATTCGCCACTCTAGCAAAATTCGCCACTCTAACGATTGCCGCCGCGGCGTCGCTTGTGACCGCCGGTCAGGCCGCACGCGCACAGCAGACTGCTCCACCCGCAACGGCGGTTCCCGCGGGCCCCGTGGTCAACAATGTCGCGCCTGATTTCACCCTCGACGGCGCCGACAGGTACGGCCTCCTTAAAGCGCCCGTCAGACTCTCCGACTATCGCGGGCGCACCGTCGTCCTCGCCTTCTTCTATCAGGCGCGAACCAAAGGCTGAACCATTCAAATGGAGGCGTACCGTGATCAGTACGCCACGCTCTTCAACAACGGACGGAACGTCGTCGTCATCGGCATCAGCGTAGATCCCGACACCGCGCTCGCGTCGTGGGCGCGCGACGAGGACTTCCCCGTTCTCTTCGCCAGCGACCCCGGCGGAAAAGTCGGACAGCTCTACGTCGCGTACGATGCCAAGAACAAACTGGACAACCGGTCTCTGTTTGTTGTGCGTCCCGACGGACGTATCGCCTACGTGACCAAGCCGTTCAAGGTTCTCACTCCTTCGGCGTACACCGATCTCGCGGCGGTCGTTGACAGTCTTGCTCCTCCACCGAAGCCGGATTCGACCAAATAACAAAGAGCCGCGGACTTGTCCGCGGCTCTTTTTTCGTCTGCAACACCTGCTGAACGGAAAATGCCAAGGCTATAGCGCCTTCTTTAGCGCCGCCTCGAGGTCCTGTTTTCCGCCGAGGCCCGTGTAAACCACGCGACCCGTTTTGTCGAGCACGACAACATACGAAGTGGCGGGAGCGTCGAACGCGCTCGCCGCTTTGCCTTGCGTATCGTAGTAGGTGTCGTGCGGCAACGGATTCGCCGCGAGCCACCTCCGCACTCTCTCAGGCGACTGATTGATCGCCACCGCGATCCCCACGAACTTCACCTTCTTCCCGAACTTCTTCTCGGCGTCGAGCAGCGCCGGCATCAGCTCCTTGCAGTTCGGGCACCACGTAGCCCAGAACTCGATCAGCATCGGCGTCTTGCCGACGTAGCTACCGAGATCGACCTGCTTGCCATCGAGAGACTGTACTGTCACCGCCGGCGCCTGCGCGCCGACCTCGATGCCGAGATCCTGCGCCAACGCGGGTGTGGATGCCAATGCCGCCGCGGACAGAAATACCGTGAGAGATATTTTCGACGATTGGAACAGCTTTCGAATGATCATCTGGTTCGGATTGTGAGTTCGATGTCGGGGGTCGTTCAGATGAGGAGCAGCCCCATCTGCACAAGGTAATACTCCGCGACGCCCAACATGATCAGCGCGAAGAGCCGCTTGATCCAGACCATCCACGTGCCTGCCTTCGGCAGGCGCGCCAGGGCGCCGCTAAAGAGTCCCACCAGCACGAGCAGCGTGCACATCCCGAGCGAGAATACGAACAGGTAGATGAATCCGAGCACGCCACTCTTTGTCGCGGTGACCCAGGTCAGGACCGCCGCCATGACGGGCGCCGAGCACGGTGCGGCTACCAGTCCGGAAGCGGCGCCCATGACGAACACGCCGTAAAGGCTCCCTCCCTTACCCGCGGTTGCCGCGCGCGCGAGGAGCCACGCCGGCACTCGCACCGGAATCACCTCGAGCATTGCCAGTGCGGCGATGATCAGAAGGTTCGCCATCGTGAAGTACAGCCACGGATTGGTGCTCACCGAACCGAACAGAGTGCCAGTGAGTCCCGCGAACAGGCCAACCGACGCGTACGCGAGGGAGAGCCCGAGCACGTAAGCGAAAGTCAGAAACACAGTCCGGGAGCGCGCACGCGGCGCTTCCCCGACGGCGCTGCCTCCGACGATCGCCGCGGTGATCGGAATCATCGGATAGATGCACGGAGCGAGGCTCGTCAGCACGCCCGCGATGAACAGGATCGGCAGCGCGGTGAGCGGACTGGATGAGAGCTGTGTAGATATGTGAGTGAAATCCACGATTGTCCCGGATGCAGAAGAGGGATGCTATTTCGGAGCACCCCCCTTTGCAATCATTCCGCGCTGATCGAGCTACTTCTTCGTCTGCAGCTCCTCGAACAGATCGAGCGCGCGCTGGTCATGGGATTGTCCGCCGCCTGACCGAGCCAGAACACCGACTGTGTCCGGGTGTTGCGCGCGACACTCATGATGATGTTCGCAGTCTGGTCAATCGCTTCTGCGAGACCAGGAACACCGCCTTCCGACGCAGCGCCACCGAGCAAGCATCGCGACGCGCCAGAACCTTTTGCAGGATCGGCATCGCTTGTCGTGCAACCCGCTCCATTGTCGACCTTCTGACAACCGTTGCCGGGAAAGGGTTGAGGATTCGCGGGCCGCGTTCATCGACTGCGTATATCGCGTTCATCGACTGCGTATATAGTATTCCCCGTGAGCGTGCTAAGACTGTCCTCGCCGCCCCAAGTCAGATGATACCCTTACGTGATCGCCTGCCCCCTAGCAGGCATACCCGGAGCGCTTGATGAAGTACACCCAGCTAGGCCGCAGCGGACTCGAAGTCTCGCGGATATGTCTCGGTTGCATGACCTACGGAACCCCCAAGTGGCGACCGTGGATTCTGGACGAAGTCGACTCGCGTCCCTTCTACAAAAAAGCGCTCGAGCTCGGCATCAACTTCTTCGACACGGCCGACATGTATTCGATGGGCGTGAGCGAGGAGGTCACGGGGCGTGCGCTCCGGGAGATGGCGAAAATGGACGAGATCGTCCTCGCGACCAAGGTCCATTTCCCGATGGGCGACGGGCCGAACATGGGAGGGATCTCGCGCAAGCACATCGTGCAGGCTTGCGAGGCGAGTCTCCGCCGGCTGGGCGTGGAGACGATTGATCTCTACCAGATTCACCGCTTCAAGAGCAGTGTACCAATTGAAGAGACCCTCGGGGCGCTAGACCACCTCGTGCACCAGGGCAAGGTCCGCTATATCGGAGCGAGCTCCGGATACGCGTGGCAGATGGCGCGCTCGCTCAGCGTTTCGGAGAGACGCGGCTGGGCGCGATTCATATCGATGCAGAATCACTACAACCTCGTGTACCGGGAGGAAGAGCGTGAGATGATTCCGCTCTGTCTCGAGGAAGGCGTGGGCGTCGTCCCCTGGTCGCCGCTCGCGCGAGGACGGCTTGCGCGCACAACTCCTTCGCCGGCGGAGGGTACGACCCGGGCCGACAGTGATACGTACGCCGTCGACCTCTACGACTCTCCTTCGGATTTGAAGGTGATCGAAGCCGTGCGCAGAGTGGCGAACGAGGTTGGCGTCTCACCCTCCGAAGTAGCCCTGGCATGGCTGCTGAAGAAACCGGGTGTCGCCGCCCCAATCGTCGGTGCCACCAAGATCGAGCATCTCGAGAGCGCGGTTCGTGCGCTCGACGTCGAGCTGAGCGAAGAGCACATCCGCGCCGTCGAGGAGCCATACGAGCCGCACCCTGTGCGCGGTCACTGAGATAGGCGGACGGCTTCGCGGTCGGCGCGAACGGCAGGGCCTGAATTGTGCGCGACGATTGATGGTGGAAGAGCAAGCGAGCCGCGTAGCCGATCCAGCGCATCCGGACATTTCGCGCCACTCACCGTGGCGCCTTCTGGGTCGCGCGCTCCTTCTCCGGTGTCCGAACTGCGGGCACGGCGGCCTGTTCACGGGATTCTTCAGGATGAAGGAGCGTTGCCCGCATTGCGGAATCCTGCTCGAGCGCGGTGAATCAGATTACTTCATAGGCGCGTACACGCTCAACCTCATTGCGGTCGAGATACTGCTCGCACTCGCATTTCTCGTCGTGGTGGTCGCGACCTGGCCCAATCCGCCCTGGGATGCGTTGCAATACGGCGGTGTCCTGCTGTCGATTCTTGGCGCCGTGCTCTGTTACCCGTTCGCCAAGACGACCTGGCTCGCCGTCGACTTGATCTTCCGCCCGCCGAACCGCGAAGATTTCATCACTCGCGTCAAATAGCCTGGAATCCTCTCCACCCGGATAAACCTCGGACCGTGAATAGTCCGGACTACTCTCCGGCCCGATAATCCTCGGATGGCGACGGGAGCTGGGCGACGTTGACGTCGATCGGCAGCTTGACGCCGTTGTGGGTTTCGACGACGTCGAGCAGACCCTGCCAGACCTGCGCGAATGCGTGGCCGACTTCTGTCGGTGCCTTGTCGATGGCGAAGCCGCGCTCGCTCGCAATCCAGAACGGAGGATCACCCGAGACACCGGCCGCGGCGAGCACCTGTTTCACATCGCCGTAAATGAGATCCGCGTTGAAGCTGTGAGCGTAATAGGCCGGGCGGAAGCGACCGTCCTCGACCACCCGTTTGGTCCAGGCCTCATAGTAGTCGCGCATTGCCTTCGGCACCGTCTCCATTCGCTCGATGTCGAGAAAGATCACGGTGCCGTTCCCAAAGCCCTCGTCCGCGGTCTTCGCGATTGCGTCGTTCGCATCGGCGGTTCCGCGTGCGGCGTTCACGAACTGCGTCGAGCAGCTCGAGCCAGGAGATGTGCGCGGGGCTACCAGCACTTTGACGGGAACGCGTTTATTGACGTAGCTGACTACGCGCTTGCCGTTGCGCGTTTTCACCTGTTGAACGCGCTTGGCGACGTAGCGTGTGATCGCGACCTTCTGTCCGGGGATCTTGCCCCAGGTCTGCTGGCCGACGTAGATGACCGCCATGCCCCAACCCATGGTGGAAAGCGTCTCTCTCTTTCCTTGCCACGAGGTGTCGTTGTGGCAGGGGGCGGACAAGTAGTAGCCGACCCACCTGTACGGTTTGTCGGCGGTCAGCCACGCCTGCATCGCATCGTCCCCGGGATACGCGAAAGTATCGAAGCCGAGGTGCGGGCCATCGCCGGAGAGGTTGTCAGCGATGCGGGCGGAGGCGGTCTCGACGGCGTTGCCGATTGACCCGATCGAGGAGGTTCCGATGGGCGAGCGCGTGCTCACGATGAGTCCAGCCGTGAGCAAAGCCAGGATCGAGCGCCATTCAATCGTTGGCATTTCGTGTCTCCAGGCTTGAGGGCGGCGGGCTTCACTCGACCCGTGACAAGCACGACCGGACGAGCATCCAAGAAGGAGATCTCGCCGAACATATGTTTGACCGGGTTTGCGACCCGTTGTTAAGGCCAGATCCGGCTGATTCTTGGGTCCATTTAATCCTACCCGGTCAAATCGAATCGTTCCTCTGACCTCAATGCCTGTCCGAGAAAGGTGACAATAGGGTGTTTACAGCTGAGGCTTGTGAGGTTAAGACGTTGTGGGTCATTGGCTTAACGACTTGGCACGGCTTGGTACCCCTAATGCTTTATCAGGTCCCAACCTCTTCAGTGGAGTCGCTTATGCACCTGCGACGCTTGATAGGTCTCTCTGGAGTCCTATCGTATTTAGCACTACCGGGCGGTCTGGCTGCCCAGGTGGCCGGCGGTGTGGAGTTCTACGGAGCTCTCGATAACGCCGCCCCCATAACCAGAACAATTGGGGGACTCTCCCTCAGCATGGGCACACCCTACTTGGGAATCCGGGGGAGCGGCGGGCTGGGAATCTCCTCGCTCACAACTAACACGTTTGGGATCAATCAGGGCCCGTCCAATCTGGTTTGGGCGACCAACGCCGATCTCATGTTCGGGCCCGTCAATGCCCGACTCGGCGAAGGCTTCATGCCATACGCCTTTGCCGGAATCGGGCTCGAGAGCAGCGCGCAACCGGCGGTTTTCACTGACGCCATCCGCACATGGAGTTACGGAGGCGGACTTCAGCTTGCCCTTGGCCGCCTCCTGTCAATCAACGGCGAAGTCCGGTCCCGACATCTGGCCGCTCCTGCGACCGTGGCTGACTCCCAGTTCGTTCACGGACTCGAATACCGCGTGGGAATCGGGCTTCATTTCGGCGGAGGCCGCTCGCGTTCCTCGGTCTATTCGAGGCGCACCGCGGACGTACCTCCTAGTGCTTCGCGCCCGCCCCGGACGTCACGCACGACCTGGCCCGTCAGCACCACCTCTGCGAGCGGAGCCGCTCGCAGAGTAGTGCCGACAGCGGAACAGTACATCGGCGTGCCGTATCGTTACGGCGGGACTTCGCCGCGAACGGGTTTCGATTGCTCCGGATTCGTTCAATACGTCTACGGAATTCAGGGTGTGGACCTGCCGCGCACGTCGCGGCAGATGGCGGGAGCGGGAATCGCCGTCGAGCCATCGACCCGCTCACTCGCGGTTGGCGACCTGATGCTGTTTGCCCAGGGAGGGCGGATCAGCCACGTCGCGATCTACGCGGGGAACGGCCGCTTCATCCATTCCTCATCCAGCGGGAGCGGGGTCCGATATGACGATCTGGGGACCAGCCGAGGAAGGTGGTTTGCGGATCATATGGTTGCCGCTAGACGTGTGACGAGCGATGGTCGCATAGTGGTCAATGCATTCACGGGCGGGTCAGTCATCGCCTTTGACCACCTGGACCCACCCGACAGCGCACCGCCCCCGTCCAAATGACCAACCGAAAGCATCGCTCGCCGCTGGTGGGCGACATTGAAAGGCCGCACCTGACCGTCGTCGACTCGATCGGCGACGAGTTGGGCGGCGAGCCCTTGGCGGTCAGGCTGGGTCATCTATGGAGCGATTTCATACGGGCTGCGGACCAGGCGCGGGACCCGGAAGGGCCGAAGGGTTCCACCTCCGCGGTACCCCTTCTGGACGACTTGAAGGGCATCCTGCAATGGGACTCGCCTAGCTCGGCTCAGGCTTCCGGCGACGACGCGGTCGCGATCCGTTGCGCCCAAGCGGGCGGCCCAGATCGTCGGGGAGCGAATCGTCATCGCCCGCTCCCAGCCACCGCAACACACTTTCGATTGCGGCTTCGTCAGTAAGGCGGGTTCGAACGCGTGCGGGCGTAATTCCGAACACGTTCACCCAGTGCTCGGAGAAGATGCGGGCAGTCTTGTATCCCAGCTTGATCGAGACATCGAGCACCGAGTAGCCGGGATCGCGCAGGTAGCCGAAGCCTCGCAGAACCTTTGCGGCGATGAGCAGACGCTTCGGTGAGCCAAGCTGCGCGGCGTCCAGGTTTCGATAAACGCTCACGATGGCGATGCCGGCCTCCATGCCGAGGTCGAGGGCGCTCGTGTACCGGTGGGGCTGGTCGAAAAGATTCTCGACCGCGACGGAGAGCTGCCTTGGAAGTTGGACGAGCCGGTCTCGCAGTGCTTCGATGACATCGTGTGTCAGCGCGTTGGCTTCCACGCGCTCGACTCGTTCACGGAATCCCTCAGGCTCGTCGTCGAAGTGGTGAAGAACGACTTCCTTCAGTCCGAGCCGGCCGAGTTGCGCGACGGCGTTGAACTGGGGGGCGTGGAGCGTGACGTACGCGATCAACGGAAGGGACGGGTAGCGCTTGAGGAGTCCGGCGACTGCGCTGACGTTCATGATCCCGTCCGCCGTCGGGTCGAGGATTACAACGCTGATCGGCTTGCGGCGGATGATGGATTCGAGCTCCTGCCATGATGAGGCGACAAAGATCTCCGGCTCATCAGCGAGGACGTGCTTGACGTGAGTGAGCAGTCGGGAGGGCAGGAACGCCGCAACGCTCATGGGGCGATCGCGCGCATGATCTAAGGAAACTGGCGCCAAAGACTCGGCAGCGCGAGGGCAAATGATAAGAAAAGTGCTGTTTTTGGTAGGAAACAGCCATTTTCTGATAAGAAAACGACATTTCGGCGTTCACGGAGGGAGGTACGTTGAGGCGTGCTTAGTTCCCCAAGGCCCTCTCCCTTCTCTTGTCAGGAGTTTTTCCAATGACCCGCAACAGACTTTTCGC
>JADGQV010000048.1 GCA_017881465.1 Gemmatimonadaceae bacterium | reverse complement strand
GCCAGGTGGGCGGCGGCAACATCAACATCGCCGCATTCACGGCAAACGCGGTGTTCGCGCTGCCGGCGTCGGGATTCACGCCCTATGTGATTGGCGGAGCAGGCCTGTACCGTCCCAGCGCCGGCAACACGTTCGGCAACAGCGCCTCGGAGAACGACTTTGGGTTCAACATCGGGGGCGGAGTTAAGCTGCCGCTCAGCACCAGCTTCGAGACGTTCGTCGAGGCACGATATAATCGCGTGTCAATCACTGGCGGGAACCTGAGCTTCATTCCCGTGACCGTCGGGATCATGTGGTAGGACTGCTTCGGCTTCCTGCATGAAAGATGGCATAGACGACAAAAAGGCCAGCCCTTCCGGGCTGGCCTTTTTTTATGCCTCGTGAATCTTATTGAACCGCGTTGACCATGTCGAAGATCGGGAGGTACATAGCCACGACCATGCCTCCGACAACAACGCCGAGGAAGACAATCATGATAGGCTCCAGCAGTGAAAGAAGGTTGCTCACCGCGGCATCGACTTCTTCGTCGTAGAAGTCGGCAATCTTGGACAACATCTCGTCCAGGCCACCAGTTTGCTCACCGACCGCGATCATCGAGATGACCATGGGCGGGAAGACCTTCGACTTCTGGAGCGGCTGAGCGATCGTGTCACCGCCGGCGATCGAGGAACGGGACTGCATGATCGCGTCCTGAATGACGCGGTTGCCGGCCGTCTTCGCCGTAATCTCGAGTCCTTCGAGAATGCTGACGCCCGAGCTGATGAGCGTGCCGAGCGTACGCGTGAAGCGCGACACCGCGGACTTGCGCAGCACGTCACCGAGAACCGGCATGCGCAACATCAACCGGTCAATTACGAGTTTTCCGGGCGGCGTAGCATAGTACTTCTTGAACATGTATCCGCCGATCACGACCACGGCGCCGATCACCCACCAGTAGGACTTGAGGAAGCCTGAGGCACCGATGACGATTCGGGTTGGCAATGGCAGCGCCTGGCCCGCCGATGCGAACATGCCCGCGAACACCGGAATGACGAAGATCAACAGGACCACGACGCAAATTGCCGCGACGCTCATGATGACCGCCGGGTAAATCATTGCGCCCTTCACCTTTCTGACCAGCGCGTCGTTCTTCTCGAGGAATGTCGCGAGGCGGAGCAGAATCGTGTCGAGAATACCACCGGCTTCACCTGCGGCGACCATGTTGACGTACAGATTGGTGAACGCTCTCGGGTGCTTGGAGAGCGCGTCGGCAACGGTATTACCGGACTCTACGTCGAACACCACTTTCCTGGTGACTTCCGCCAGTGCCTTGTTGTCCGTCTGCTCGGCGAGAATCGTAAGGGCCTGCACCAGCGGCAGACCCGAGTTGATCATCGTCGAGAACTGGCGGGTGAAGATGACGACGTCGCGCGTCTTGATCGACCCGCGGCCGATCTTCTTCGCGGCGTCCTGGTCGATCTTGACGACGCTGAGTCTCTGCTTTCTGAGCTGGGCGATGACATCATCGCGAGAGGACGCATCGATCGTCGCGGTGCGCAGATCGCCGTTGAATGCTCTCGCCGTATATGTGAACGTAGCCATTACCTAATCCTCTCCTAACGTTTCACTGGTGAGCCCGGGGCGGGTCCACGTGTGGCTCCCGACTTGCCGGCGGCTGACTTGCCGCCACTTCCATCGTCAGCCGGATCCAGCTGTCCAATCATGCGCTGGAACTCGGTCGGATCACCACTCACGCGCAAGCACTCTTCCGCCGCCACCTCTCGGTTCATGTAGAGCGCGTACAACGCGTCGTTCAGGGTCTGCATGCCGAATTTCTTGCCGGCCTGCATGGACGAGTAGATCTGGTGAACCTTGTCGTCGCGAATGAGCGCGCGGATCGCCGGCGTTACCACCAGAATCTCGGCGGCCATCACGCGTCCCTTTCCCTGCGCTTTGGGAAGGAGCGTCTGGGTGACGATTCCCTCGAGTACGAACGCGAGCTGCGCTCTTACTTGCGACTGCTGGTGGGACGGGAAGACATCGATGATACGATTGATCGCTTCGGCTGCGGAGTTGGTGTGGAGTGTCGCGAAGGCCAAGTGACCCGTCTCGGCGATCGTCAGAGCCGCGGCGATCGTCTCCAGGTCGCGCATTTCGCCGATCAGAATTACGTCCGGATCTTCACGCAACGCGTACTTGAGCGCGTTGGCGTACGACTTGGTGTCGCTCCCGATCTCGCGCTGATTGATGATGCATTCCTGATGCTTGTGGATGAATTCGATCGGATCTTCGACCGTGATGATATGGCCTTTTCGCTCGCGGTTGATCTTGTCGATCATCGCGGCGAGAGTGGTCGATTTACCCGAGCCGGTCGGGCCGGTGACGAGAACCAGTCCGCGCGGCTTCTCGGCCATCTTGGCGATGGCACCCGGGAGCCCGAGCTGATCGAAGGTTTTGATCGCGAAAGGAATCTGCCGGATGACCATCGACACGCAGCCGCGCTGCTTGAAGACGTTGCCGCGGAAGCGAGCGAGGCCCTGGATTCCGAACGAGAAGTCGAGCTCGTCCTCCAGCTCGAACCGCTTCTTCTGCGTTTCGGTCAAGACCGAATAGGCGAGTTGCAGCGTGTCCTTCGGTGCCAGTTCGTGCTCAGCCGACGAGTTTGTTATGTCGCCATCGACGCGAAGCTTGGGGCGCTCGCCTGCCACGATGTGCAGGTCGGAGGCGTTACGGGAGACCATCTCCTCGAGAAGGGCGCGGAGGTTGACTCCGAGTGGCTTCGCCGGTCCGGATGGGGAAGACGTGTCAATGAACGGTAAGGTCATCGGTTATCGATTCGGATGTTGAGGATCACGCTGCTGCGGTTTCGCGGACTACCTGCTCCAGAGGACAGATCCCCTTGAGCACCTTCAGCCAGCCGTCCATGCGGAGGGTGAGCATTCCCTCTTCGATGGCGACCTTTTGAATCTCTGCCGCGCCCGCGCTCTGCATGATCAGCTTTCTGAGCTTGGGCGTCATGTTCATCACTTCGTACAGTCCCTGGCGTCCCTTGAGGCCGGAACCATCGCATTGCTCGCATCCCTTTCCGCGAAAGACCGGGAGGTCTTCCATCTTGGTGTCGAGGGTGATCTGGTCCATGAAAGGCTTGGCCGCTTCGGTAGCGCGCGTTTTCGCGTCGTTGACCGCCATGTCCGTGAATTGCAAGTTGCGGAGCGTGACACCGCCGCCGATTTTGGCGCCGGCGATCTCGGCGTTGTCCATTTTGTAGGCCTCGGCGCACTTGGAGCAGACACGGCGCACGAGGCGCTGGGCGAGAACGAGGTTTAGTGCTGACGCGACGTTGAACGGCTCGATGCCCATGTCCATCAGACGAGTAACCGTCTCGGACGCCGAGTTGGTGTGCAGGGTGGAGAGAACAAGGTGACCGGTCAATGCAGCCTTGATGGCGATGCCACCCGTTTCCAGGTCTCGAATTTCTCCCAACATGATGATATTGGGGTCCTGACGAAGGAACGCCTTCAGCGCCGCGGCGAAGGTCATCCCGATTTCGGTTCTCACGAGCACCTGGTTGATGCCGAAGAGATTGTACTCGACCGGGTCCTCGGCCGTCATGATGTTGACGTCGATGTTGTTGATCTTGGACAGAGCGGAATACAGCGTGGTGGTCTTACCGGAACCCGTTGGGCCGGTGACGAGGACCATTCCGTAAGGGTTGGAGATCGCTTCCATCAGCTCGCGCTCGGCGCGCGGCTCGATTCCGAACTTCTCGAGATCCAGGGTCAGGTTGCCCTTGTCGAGAATACGGAGCACGACCTTCTCGCCGAACAGTGTCGGGAGCGTCGAGACACGGAAGTCGATGACCTTGCTTCCGAGCTTGAGCTTGATGCGGCCGTCCTGCGGCACGCGACGCTCGGCGATGTTCAGGCTCGCCATGATCTTGAAGCGCGAGATGAGAGCCGGCCGCATCTTGATGGGCGGCTTCATGATCTCCTGGAGCGCGCCATCGATGCGGTAGCGTACCCGCAGCTCCTTCTCGAAGCACTCGAAATGAATATCCGACGCGCCTTTCTTGACCGCGTCGGTCATGATGGCGTTGATGAGCTTTACGACCGGCGCTTCGTCTACCGCGGCGGCGGCGGCGGTCGCGGAATCCTCTGCTTCGTTCTCCAGGATCTCGATGTCGTCGTCCGCAATGTCGGAGAGCAGGTTCTCCATCTGGGCTTCGCCGGACTCGTAGAACTTCTCGATCGCGTTGCGGAGCGTGAACTCGCCGGCGATGACCGGGAAGATGTCGAGGCGGGTGATGAACTTGATGTCGTCGAGCACCGCCATCGCACTCGGATCGGACATCGCCACCGTCAGGGTGCGACCGTCGCGCTTGAGGGGAAGGACGTTGTGCTTGAGGGCGAGCTCGCCCGGAATGAGCTTCGCGATGCGCGCATCCACCTGGAATTTCGCCAGGTCGACGGCGGGCATCTTGTGCTGACGAGCGAGCATCCTGGTGAGGTCGGTTTCCTTCACGAAACCGAGCTTGACCAGGTTATAGCCGACACGCGTGCCGTTGTGTCTCTGCTCAGCGAGAGCCTTATTGAGCTGGTCCTGGGTGACCAGGCCCTCTCTCAAGAGTAGCTCTCCGATCCTAGGCGAATTTTTGGCGGCAGGAGCTGTCAAGGACGCATGTCCCTCCGATGAGGCTTCCTGCGTGCTTTTGGCAGTTCGGATGGCCTGGATATCACTGTGTTGGTAGGACGCGGGACAAGCGAGAAGGTTACGATGGAGTCGAGCTTTCCTACCATAGAGGGGCCGATGCCTTTTACGCGTCGCAATCCCTCCATTGAGCCGAATGGACCGAAGGAGTCTCGGTCGGCAACGATGCGCCTGGCGAGAGTGGGTCCGACGTGCCGAAGGGCCTCTATCTCTTTCTCGCTGGCGACATCCAGATCCACCGGCCCGGCAGGCTTGGCAGTCGTCTTCTGCTTCGGCTCCCGCTTCGGCTTTCGGAGGCCGGAGCGACGGGCGGAATCCGCCGCTTTTATTTGGGCTTCAAGGGCCGAGCGTGCTCCTGAATCGCCTGGGGAACGACTGTGGAGGGTTCGGTAGGCGCGGTTTGAAGCCCCGAGGACCAGAACAACCGAGAAAAAGAGGAGCGCCTTGCGCTCGGCGGGGGTCGGCATGACTCGACCCTAGCGACAACCAATCCGGTTACGTTACCGAAGCCGCGCGGCTCGGAGCGTACTCTTCCATCACGGAAGGAGAGGGATGACCATCGCCAGGCCCAGCATGTCCACGAATGCCGTGATCATGAGGACCGTGAGCTTCCCTTTCATGTTCTATCTGCGCGTTAACAGCGCGGTTGCGACATCTCCGACAGTCGCGAGCGACTTGGCGGAAATCTTGTCCATCGTGTCCTGCGGAGTGTGGTGCGGGGGGTACGTGAGGTCGATGACGTCGATGACACGGAGTCCAGCGTTGAGCAGCGGAATGTGGTCGTCGGTGATCTGTCCGCCACTCTCCTGGACGAACACCTCCCCGTAGCCCAGGTCCGCAGCGGTCTGCCACACACGCGAGACGACTTCCGGCGCCTGCTGAAAGGAGTTCATCTCGTACGGGATGCGGAGATCCTTGTCGCCGATCATGTCCCAGAGAACGCCGTAGAGCGGTTTGTAGCCGGGCGACGGCAGGTGGGTGGCGAAGTACTTCGCGCCGATGAGAACATCGACTTCCGGTGGGCCGAACTGTCCGTAGTCCTCGCCATCGGTGAAGAGGAGATCGACGCCGACGTTGGGCTTCGTTTTCTTCAACACATCCGCCAGGGCGACGAACATGCCGACGCCGGAAGCACCGTCATTCGCGCCCGGTACAGGCATCTTTTTTTCAGCCTCGGTTGCGGCGGATTCGGATATCGGCCGCGAATCCCAGTGCGTTAGATAGAGAACGCGTTCCGACAATTTGGGCCGGAACCGCGCCAGGATGTTGCGCAGCGGAAGCGTTTTTCCGTCGGCGGTTGTGTAGGTGAAGCTCTGGACGATTACGGTGTCTGCGCGAGCGCGCATCTGCCGGATGATCCAGTCACCGGCCTGTTTTGCGGCTGGGGACCCCGGCACCCGCGGGCCGAAATCGACCTGCGCCTTCGCGTAGCTATAGGCAGCGTTCCCGTTGAACCCGGTCGAGGTCGCGGCCGCACTCGTTTGCGCGGCGCTTCCCTCCTTTGCGTCTCCCTTGCAACCAACCACCAGGCACAACAACAGAATGACCAGCATTGATCTCACTTGAATTCCCCAGCGTAAAACTGCAGGTGCATCACCGCACTGAGCACTGTCTGCGTGAAGCGGCGGTTAAGGTTACGGTCGAAGCTCTCGACGCGCGAGATCACGAAGCTCGACGAAAGGTTTTCAGCGACATCAGTGTCCGCGCTCATGCTGAAGGCGCGCCGGCCGTTGTCGGATAGCCGGCTCTCTCCCGTGATCGCGAGCGGATTGACGACGAAATTCTGTCCCTGGCTCTTCTGATAGCTGACGCGCGTCCGCAGATCGCTCCGCGCGTTCCAATCGGCGGGGAGCGCCCACGGCTTTGAGACATCGATACTGAAGTCGGCGTTGTCGCCGTTGCTGCTCAATCCCGGCTTTGCATCCAACCGCTTGGAAAATGAATACCCCACAGTGCTCGCGAGGGGTCGGGCCCCGGCGAATACGATCGAGCCGCTCAGCGGAAAGGTCCGAACGCGGAGCCGTCCCCTGTCGTCGATCACCTCGTCAGGCAACGGCTGGGTGCCGTTGAACTGTCGCGTCTCCGTGACGCGCGCGTTTGCTCCCACGCTCGAGATAACGGACTGGAGCGCAAGCGGCTTTCCGGTCCAGCGAAGCGAAACATCCGGAAACGCGATCTGCGTTCCGTCGACGATGTCCTGCCCCTGGTCGATCCTGCGCGTCCAGTTTCTGGTGTTGATTCGCTGGTATCTGCTGGCGAGGCTCGCGCCGAACGGAAGGTTCAGCGATTGGTTGACGGAGATCTGGGTTACGAGTCCGACGCTCGTCGCCAGCTCGCCGCTGAGCTCCCGGAAGGTGTTGATGCCACCGAGTCCAAACTGGTAGGAGAGGGGCGCCGGCGCCGCGCTCCCATCATAGACCGAGAGCACGCTGCGATTGAAGTTGATGTCCACCGGCTGGAGACCGCTGAGGAATCCGCGAAGGAAGCTGTTGCTGTCGGTGTAGAGCTTGATCGCGCGCGGGAGATCCAGCGTCAGGCCGGCTGTTGTGGTCTGCGAGTTTCCGAGCCGCCGCGGAATGCGCAGCGAACCGGTGCTGTCTCCCTGCCGCGCGAAGCTGAGGGTGTTTGGATCCCTCAGCATGTTGTACGAAGTACCGAAATCCAGCCTCGGCCGAAACCACGCCGTGATGGGAGGTGAGATGTTTATCCCAGCCTGCATCGCGCGCTCACGCTCAAGTCCCGTGTCGGTGCCAAGCACTCGATCGCGATCACTGGCGGAAACGAGTCCGAGGGGTGAGTCCGTGCCGTATCCGCGCAGATCGCGCACCGACGTAATGTCCCAGCGAACCGATGCCGCCTTGAAGGGTCGGAACACGAGGCTGCTGCCATTGCTCCAGGCCCGAGTCCTTCCTTTGACTGGGTGCGCGGTGTCGTCGAGGGCCAACGCGGGCTTCAGGAAGGAGGCGCGATCGTCGTGTCCATTAGTGTAAGTGCTGGTGAGATGCAGCTCGGTCGGCGACCATCGCGCGATGTCGGGAAGCAGTGCGCGCAACAGGTTGAAATCGAGTCCCACCACGAAGCTCTTCGCCTTTCCGTCCTCGTATTCGCTGCGCGACACGCCTGTCGTGTACGACGAGTTGAGCACGAGGTTGTTGAGAAAGGGCGACCACACCGAGCCAGTCGATTGCTTCGTACGCCGCAAGCTCAGGGTCATTGACGTCGCTGCCGAGCGCGGCGTGCGCAGTCCGTCTATCGCGTCGGCCTGGATGTCGGACTGCGTGACATACAACGGCTCGACTGAGGCCGATGTGTAGTTGACGGTGAGAGGGATGGACAGGCCGAGCGAGGCGGGAAGCAGTTTCTCCAGATGGAACGCGGAGCTGAAGTCCAGGTTGTTGTCGGTGAGATAACTAGGCTGTTCGGCCAACTGCCTGAAATTCGGATCGCGCCTGCTGGCGTTGATGCGAATGTCGGCGAAGTCGCTCGCGACGATCGTCAGTCCAGCCTGCCCGGCGAAACCAGTCTCGTTAACGACGCCCGCCAGCCTGATGTCATCGACCCAGACTTCCAGCGTATCGCTGGGAAGAATCGGATTTGCGCCGGGAGCAACGGGAAGCCGGAGCATTCCCACGGCCAGCTCCTGAACGGCAGCAAGATTGGGAGGACTCACGCCCGGGTTCAGCGTGTACACAATGTAGCCGCTGTCGCACGCGGCGTAGAGCGAGCTGGCGGTCGCTCCTATTGGAAGCGGCGTGTTCGCGATCAACACGGAGTCGAGACCGGTGCAGGTGTTGCGCTGCTTTGCCTGGAGATACGCGTTCTGGATCTGCGCCCTCAGCGCGAACAGTCTCGCGAAGTTCACGCTTATCTCGGGCAGCCATGCGACCTTTGACGTTCCCGAATTGATCGGCGTGTGATACATATAAAAATTGTTGTCGTCGCGGGCGATCTTGATGTAGAACTGAAGCTCTCCGTCCTGACCCCAGCCACTGCTTACGCCGCGGGCCCAGACGCGCAGCTCCTTGTAGCTCATGAAGTTCTTTTCGCCTTCCGGGAAGCGGTAATACGACTCCGCGCGGTCGAACACGGCGAGATCAGTCGCGGTGAGCCGCAGGGACCTCTCGTTGATCTGAACGCGGCCGGGCTGGAACGCGACGGTCTTGCTCGTTGGCGCGTCGGTAACGCCAGGCGGTGACTCGTAGTCGATGCCACTGCGCACCTGCTTGTCCTGTGTGCCGACGACTCCGGATTGAACCGCGCCGGTCGACGTCTGCGCGCCCGCAATTCCGTGCAGCGTTCTGTCGCTGACCTTGAGCCAGGGGGCTCCAGTGAGTCGCAGTCGCGCCAGCGGAATGGTGGTGAACTCGTCATCGGGGAGTCCGTCGCCGGAGATCACCGTGATGCGGAGCGCCCGGGCGCGGCGCAGCAAAGGGTGGCCGAGGGAGTCGTCGGGGGTGCGGAATGGAATCCGAAAGAAGACCCAGCACACGTCGTCGTGCGGAACTCTCGGCTGGCCCGCGAGCAGAGGTGGCTGGCTGCATACCCCGGTTCGTGTGAACTTGGACGCGTCGGCGAGATTTACGACGTAGCGCTGCCACTGCTCCTGATCGCGCTCCGCGGTGGTGAGGTTCAGGACGTTGTCGGCGTCGATGTCTTCTTCGTCGAGGCGATTGTTGTGGACCGTGCAGTTCGTCTGCGAGTCGCCGAGAATCTGACGAAGCCCGTAACCGCCCCGGCACGTCGGGGCGAAGCGAAGCGTCGCGAACGTCGGCGGCTGGGGGGGTATCGTGTCGTACTCCACGGTCAGCGAGCCGACGACATCGCCGGGCAGTCCGTTGTCGTTGCTCGCCACGTTGAAGGCGCGAGAAAACGGATCGCGCTCGCTGTTGAGCGTGTCGAGGCCCTCAATCCGCTTGCCGTGATAAGTCGTGTCGAGCGAGCCGGCAGCTCCGCCGGGGCGAATAATGAGCGTGTCCGGACCGAACGTTACCGAGTTTTCGGAGACGTCTCCAAAATCGAAGACGAGCGTGGGATTCTTCGACTGAGTGCTGCCGACCGGAATCTGCGCCCAGAACTCCAGGTTCTCCGCGCGCGAAATGTCGGCGCCGCTCGGGTTGAGGACGGTGCGGACGGAGCGCCACCTGCGTCCTGTGGTGGCGTTCGGTACCGTCCAGCGAAACGTATTCGTGATGCTGTTCAACTGCCCGCCGACGGAGAGCGGATAGAGCGTGAGCCAGAGCAGCGGCTCCGGACCGGCGATTCCGGTACCGCTCTGAGCGACCGCCGGATCGATTTGGTCGATCCGATAGCGAACAGCGCGTCCATCAGCGTCCACCCCATTGCTCTGCCACGCCAGCGTGGTGGCTCGCGTCAGGTCGAATACTGTGGCGCCGAAGCGCGTTGGTATCCTGGTTCCCAGCGCCGGCTGGCTGCTGAAGTACCATTGCGGGTCGGCGAGCGAGATCTGCAAACCGCCTTCACCTTCGAATGATTCCAGATAAGCCTGCTGCGACGCATTCGTCTGGGGGCGGCTCGCGGCAATCTCGGCGGAGAAGGCGATGCGCGAAGGAACCGTCGTCGGTCCGAACGGAAGCTTGGATACGAGCTGGGTCAACGGGTCCGCGTCGAAGTTGAAGAGCGCGCTCACACCGGCAACGAGCGAGGCGGCGGGCTCGAAGCCAAGCGGGGGACGCGTGAAGTTGGTGTGCTGACTCTGGGAGATCGCGGTGAAGTTGATCTGGCCGTTCGCGAGCGGGATCTCCGCGGTTGCGCCGAAGATCGAGGTGGGAGTTTCCTCGAAGACGGGATTCTCCTCGTATTGAACGGTGACCTGCCGCGGCCGCGGGAAAAGGGTGTCGGGCCGGTTGAAGGAAACGCGGCCGAGATCGTAATCCACTGAGTAATCGGTGCCGCGCGTGAGGGGAATGCCGTCCACGAGAAGGCGCTCCGAATTCGGCCTGATCTGCACTGTTCCAAGCATCAACGCGCCGCCATCTCCGCTTCCCTCCGACTGCGCGCGCATCCGAATGTGATAGATCGCCTCGGGCCGTTGCGACGAGCGCACATACTCAGGCGGCGTGGTGTAGATGGTGTCGTTCGTCGGATTGCCGCCAACCGCGAGGCCGTTCGACGCGAAAGGCTTGGCCGAGGGGAAGATGAGGAACTGATCGCGGATCGTGTGCGCGCCCGGTGAGCCGAGACTCAGCTCGAAGTTCGGGTCGCTCGGGCGCGGCCAGATTCGATTCTCGAGATCGAAGCTCGAGCTGTTCGTCGACTGCGCGAGGCCGAACAGCTTTAGATAGGTGTTGGCGTTGCCGGCGAGGGGCTTCTCCTGATCCTCGGCGCTTCCCGTGACGACCTTGAGCGTCACGCTCTGCCGCCGAAGATCCGGCCCGCCGAGGCGATAGACGCTTCGGATCTCGCGATCGAACACAGGATCGCCGGGCTGAACGTTCGGATCCCAGATGAGATTCGCGAACTGCTCCCGCACGGGCGTGAACGCGAGGTCGGGCGTGCCGCCCGTCGCCGTGTAGGTGGTGTCACGGCCGTTGATGCGGACGCGATACGCGACGACGAGCCGCTCGTTGTTGAGAGCGAGCGGACGCACCAGCGCGATCCAGAGGAGAGATGGGTCGGCGTAGTAGTCCACGCCTTCACGCAGGAACTCGTACACCTGTCCGCGGCGCGAGCGCGGGTTGCCGATCAGGCGGAACTGTGGCCCCGCGGGATTCGGCGGCTGCCCGCCGATCAACAGGCGGTAGAGAAAGATCTTGGTCGGCCTCAGCGTATCCGGAAGGGAAGCCGAGAGCGTCGCCATTTTTTTCGTATCGAGAATGTCGACGTTCGGGTACGCGCTGCCGAACAGCCGCGGATCGAGCGTAAAAAAGAAGCGGCGCGGCTCGAACTGGTAGTCCTCGATCTTTCGGTCGATCGCCTGGAGCGTCCGGTCGCCGACCGTGAACACCCGGTCGCGAACGATGTTTCCCTTCTGCTGCGCGAGAATCGTCTTCAGCCGCATCGAGCCGATCTTGGTGATGGCCTGGATTCCGTAGTTGCCGCTCGCGATTCCCGCCGTGATGTAGCGGGATGCGGGCGGCTGGAAGGTCACGTTGCCGACCTCGAGCCTTTGCAGGAACTCACTGCCCTTCCCCTCGTAGTAGATCGAGATGTTGTTGGAAGCGTCGAACTCGCGCTGGGTGTCGTAATCGAGATTGACGTGCACTCTGTCGGCAACGATGCCGCCGGACTTGGCGGCGAACTGAAAATCCACCAGTGGCTCGAAGGCGCTGCGGCAGTTCGCCACCGGATCGAAGAAGAAAGTCGACGAGCAGAGAGCGCTCTGATTTTTTTCGCCTCGGAACTCGAGCCGTCCGTCGATCTGAAGCCCGAGATCGGCGTATTCTCCGAGTATCGGCACGCGCTTCGGAGTGACGGTGGGCTTTGGCTTTGGCGGCAGGTCGCCTGGATACGCCGGCGCGGGCGCCGACGTGGCGAAGTTGCTCGTCGCGACCTGACCCCACACGGCCTGGAGAATCGCGCGCATGTTCTGCTGGAACGCCGTCGCGCGCGCGGCCTCAATCTGTGCCTGGGCCTGACGGAACGATTCGCGGTCGCCGCGTGAAAGAACCGACGGAAGAATCAGCGGGAGTGTGTCGCGTCCCAGCCGCAGCCGGAGGGCGGGGGTTCCCGGCATGCCAGTCGGCGGAGTGACCGGGGGTGCTGGAGTGATCTTCCGCGTCGTGTCGAGCGGATCCTGCGCGCGCGCGGTTCGGCCAGCCGCGCACAGCAGCGCAATCGCGGCGAACGCGAGCGCAGCGCGGCGTGGTCCGCGCTCGACCGAACGCGCGGAACTCGTTGTCTGCGTGTCGCTTACCCATGAGCGCAGGGTATATTTCACTCCGTGAAGATACTGCACCGCTACGTTCTAAAGGAACACGTGGGTCCGCTGACTTTCGCCCTAACAGCGCTCACTTCGATCCTGCTGTTGCAGTACATCGGAAAGCATTTCGGGGAGCTGGTCGGCAAAGGGCTGCCGACGGTCGTGATCGCTGAGTTCTTCGGACTGTCCGTGCCGCTCACGGTAGCGCTGACTCTGCCGATGGCTGTTCTCGTCGCCACTCTGTACGCGTTCAGCCGGCTGGCGGCCGAAAACGAGATCACAGCGCTCAAGGCCAGTGGGGTGAGCCTGGTGAGCGTGCTCACGCCGGTGCTGTGGGCGGCGCTCGGCGTGACGGTCGTAATGATCGGGTTCAACGATCAGATCCTCGCCAGATCCAATCACCGGCTGGCTGTACTTCAGCGTGACATCGCGCAAAAGAAGCCGACGTTCGGACTGCGCGAGCAAGTAATCAATGAAGTCAGCCCCGGAAAGTTCTACCTTCGCGCGGGACATCTGGACGAAGCGTCGAACATGATGCGCGAGGTGACGATCTACGATATGGAGGATCCAACGCGCCGCCGCACCATCTTCGCAGACAGTGGCAACATGAGGATGAGCAAGGGGTTGACCGACCTCGAGCTCACGCTCTACAACGGCAACCTGCAGGATGTTCCCACCGCGAATCCAGACGAGCTGCAGCGGCTGTACTTCAACGTCGATCAGATTCGAGTGCGCGGCGTGGGGAACCAGTTTCAGAAGACCACCGCCGACGCCTACAAGAGCGATCGCGAGATGACCGTGTGCGAGATGCAGGAGGCGCAGGACAAGGCGCGCGGCGAGCATGAGGCTGCCCGCAAGGATTTCGAGACGAAGGTGGCTGCCCTCAAGAAATCGAAGGCGACGCTGAGCAAGGATGTGCTCAACGCGAACACCAGCGCACCGTGGGACATCGGCCTCGGCAGGCTGTACTGCAACGCCGTGGCGCTGTTCGCCCCGAAGCAGGCAAAGGCACAGGGTGTATCGACAACACCGAGAGTGATAGTCAAGCAGAGCGCATCGTCGACATCGCAGAGCACGTCGTCGACCGCGGCGACTCTCCCACCGCCGGCTGCCAGACTGGGAACAGCGGCGCCGGCTCCCGACGTGAATAAGGCTCTCACCCAGGGGCCGCCGCCCAACTCGTCCGACCTCGTCGCGATCGAGGGGTTGAGGATCAGACTTCAGGACAGCGCGCAGCTCATGAACTCGTACGGAGTCGAGATCCACAAGAAATTCGCGCTCGCCGTAGCCTGCTTCGTGTTCGTCCTCCTCGGGGCCCCGATCGCGCTGAGATTCCCGCGCGGCGGCGTGGGTCTCACGATTGGCGTCAGCTTGTTCGTCTTCGCGCTCTACTATGTGTGCCTGATCGCCGGCGAGTCGATCGCCAAGCGCGGATTCATGCCGGCGGTGGTGTCGATGTGGATGGCAAATGTCATCTTCGCCCTTATAGCCCTTTGGATGCTGGCCAAGATGGGCCAGGAGGGCTCGACCGCGCGCGGCGGCGACATGAGGGACATGATCGGGGCGATCAAGGGATCGATCCGCTCGAAGATCGCGTGGAAGGACCGTAGGATTCGGCGCGAGCGAGCCGCAGCTTGAAGAGAATGGTGCGGGCGCTCGACCGCTACGTATTCGTCGAATTCTGGAACATCTTCGTGGCGACGGCGCTCGGCTTTCCGATCCTCCTCATCGTCATCGATCTTACCGACAATCTCGACAAATACCTCAGCCAGAGACTGACGGTGGGCCGCATCGCGCTCAGTTATTTGTACTGGCTTCCCGACTCGATGTTCATGGTGCTGCCGGCCGCCGTCCTATTCGCGACGGTGTTCGCCATCGGCTCGCTGACGCGCCATTCGGAGATCACCGCGGCCAAGGCCTCCGGCATCAGCTTCTACCGTCTCATCGCTCCGATTTTCGCGGGCGCAATCATCGCGACGATTCTCGGCCTCATACTCGGCGAGCTCGCTCCGATCACCAACAAGAAGCGTCTGGAGATCCTCGACGCGAATCGCGTCAATGTCGGCAACGATCGCTACAACTTCGCGTACGCGGCCGACGGCGGACGCGTCTACAAGATCGGCGCTCTGCATCTGCTCGAGCCGTCGATCGAGGCGATGGTGATCGAGCGGAAGGGCAACGGTCCCGAATATCCGTCGTATGTCGTCACAGCCAGCGCCGCGCGATACAAGGCGTCGAAGGGCTGGGTGCTGCAGAAGGGGGCCATGCACGTGATCCCCGACACGCTTCACAACATGACCTTCAGCTTCGACTCGCTGGTAGACCGTCACTTCACCGAGCCGCCGAAGCAGCTGACGCTGGCCCAGAAGGCGCCGGCAGACATGGGCTTTCGGGAACTCGGACGCTTCATTACGTCGATGGAGAGGTCGGGAGCGGAAGTGAACGAGCTGCGGGTGGAGAGGATGCTCAAGATCGCGATACCGATCACGTGCATCGTGATTCTCCTCTTCGGCGCGCCGTTGGCGACGAGCACGCAGCGCGGCGGCGCGGCGTACGGAATCGGGCTCAGTCTGGCGACGACGGTGATATTCCTGATGCTGATCCAGCTCACCAAAGGCATTGGCGGCAAGGGAATGATACCCGCGGACCTGGCAGCGTGGCTGCCAAGCATCATATTCGGCGTGGTGGGAGTCATCCTCTTCGCGCGCGTTAGAACTTGATCCGAGATCCGCTCCGCCCTTTTCGCAAGGTTGGGGAGTGGGGTTACTTCCTGCGGGATATCGGCATCGCCTTCAGGGATCCGGCAACCTACGGGCGGGAGACGATCCGACAGATGCGGAACATCGGCGTCGATTCGGTGCCGCTCGCTGCGATCGTCGCGGCGTTCATCGGCGCGGTCACGGCGTTTCAGACGAGGTATCAGCTGTTCGGAGGGGTGCAGCTCTCGGTCGTAGGGCTGATCTCGCGCCAATCGATAGTCCTCGAGCTCGGTCCGCTCCTGACGGGCCTGGTGCTGACGGGACGTGTTGGAGCGCGCATCACGGCCGAGATCGGAACGATGCGCGTGACCGAGCAGATCGATGCGCTGGAGACGCTCGCGTACGATCCGATCGCATACCTGGTAGTACCACGCCTGATCGCGGCGCTCGTCATGCTGCCGGTGCTCACGATCCTAGCAGACGCCGTCGGGATTGGGACAGCGATGTTCACCGCCGTCACCGCGACTGACGTCACCTCGGCCGCGTTCGCCGAGGGACTGCGGCTGTCGTTCACGCCGTTCCAGATAGTGTACAGCATCATCAAGGCGACTATATTCGGGGGCGCGATAGCCTTCTTCTGCTCTTACGAGGGCTACACCGCGAACGCCGGCGCCGAAGGCGTCGGTCGGAGCACCGCTCAGGCAGTAGTCGTGACGTCGGTTGCCATTCTCGTGCTGGATGCACTGACCGCGCTCCTGCTCGCCCCTTACCTCCAGGCATGAAGACAAGAGACGAAGTGCTGGTTGGCCTAGTGATCACGGTTGCCATCATAGTGACCGTGCTCGGCTCGCTTTGGCTGGCGCGTGGCGGACTGTCGAAGGGTTATCCCCTGTACGTGAAATTCCCGTGGGGCGCGGGACTCAAGCAAGGACAGCCGGTGCTGCTCGTGGGCGTGAACGTCGGCTACGTGGACGAGGTCGATCTGCACCAGGATGGAATCCTCGTCACGACGCTGAGGATCCAGAAGCACTACCAGGTGCCGGTAACGAGCAAGGCGGCGGTCATTCCGAACGGCATCTTTGGCGATCAGGCCATCGCGGTCACTCCATCGCGGCCGGATCCCCGCTCCTTCAATTCGGGCGACACGATTCCGATCGGCCCGTCCACTCCCGGTATCGCGGAGCTCACGAGCAAGGCCGATTCGGTGATGCGATCGGTGAACGCGATAACATCGGCGTTGCAGCACGAGATGGTGGCGTCGGGAGGAATCCGCGACCTGCGCAACACGATCGCCGCGACGAATCGCCTGGTGAACGACTTCTCGTCGATCGCCGCCGAGCAGTCGCGGCAGTTGAGTGCGACGATGACATCGCTGAGGAGAGCGACTGGAGCGATCGATCCGGCCAAGGTGGATTCGACGATCAACAACTTCCGCACTGCGAGCGCGAACATGGCGGAGATGAGCGCCCAGCTCAAGGAAACTTCCGGCAAGCTCGATCTGATTCTGGCCAAAGTGGACAGCGGAAATGGCAGCGCGGCGAGGCTGCTCAACGACCCCGGTGTCTACAATGACACCAGGGCGCTGCTGCAGCGGATGGATTCGCTGTTGGCGGACGTGAAGAAGAATCCCAAGCGGTACTTCAACGTGAAAGTCTTCTAGCAGGGTCGAACGCAGCCCGCTTTGAGTCTGCGCGGAGGCGTGCCCGCAACAAAAAGCCTCCTGAAAGCATCGGCAATGATCGCTGGTGAAAAACAAAATGCCGGCGGGACGAATCCCGCCGGCATTTACTTACGGTGAGGTCAGTCGCGGCTGAATCGAGTCAGCC
>JADGQV010000124.1 GCA_017881465.1 Gemmatimonadaceae bacterium | reverse complement strand
AACGCGGGGATGGTGCAGTTCAAGAAGGTGTTTCTCGGGCAGGAGCAGCCGCCCGGAGGCGCACGCCGCGCCACGACCGTGCAGAAGTGCGTGCGCGCCGGCGGGAAGCACAACGACCTCGAGCAGGTCGGCCATACCGCGCGGCATCACACGTTCTTCGAGATGCTCGGGAATTTCTCGTTCGGCGACTACTTCAAGCGCGATGCGATCCGCTTCGCATGGGAGTTCGTGACCAGGGAGCTCGGGCTTCCACCCGAGCACATTCGAGTAAGCGTGTTTGAGGATGACGACGAGGCGCGCGCTCTCTGGCGCGAGATCGCCGGCCTTCCTGATTCGCGCATCTACGGACTGGGCGCGCACGACAACTTCTGGCAAATGGCGGACACGGGTCCCTGCGGTCCATGCACCGAGATCTTTGTCGACCTCGCGCACGTCGCGAAGGATTTTGCGCTTCCGCCCGGCGCCAAGGGCGAGTGGACGGAGATCAAGCGCAAGGAATTCTCGAAGGATGCGTTCGTCGAGGGAGCGGAGGCGGGCAGGTTCCTCGAGTTCTGGAACCTCGTCTTCATGCAGTTCGATCGACAGGCCGATGGAACGCTGGTTCCTCTCCCGAAACCGTCAGTGGACACCGGGGCGGGATTGGAGCGCATCGCCGCGATCATGCAGGGGGAATCGAACAATTTCCACGCCGATCTTTTCCAGTCGCTCATCAAGGCGGTCGAAAAGACCATCAAGCAGAAGTACGATCGTGGGGAAGGGGGCGCGTCGTTCCGCGTCATCGCGGATCACAGTCGAGCGGTAGCCTTCCTCCTCGGCGACGGAGTCTTTCCATCGAACGAGGGCCGCGGTTACGTCCTGCGCCGCATCCTCCGCCGCGCGGTGCGCCACGCGTGGCTGCTCGGTCGCCGGCAGCCGACACTGGTGGAAGTGGTGCGCGTCGTCATCGACCAGATGGGCGATGTCTATCCTGAGCTGCGCCATCGCTCACAGCACATCATCGATACCACCCGCGCGGAAGAAGAGCGCTTCCTGGCGACGATCGAGGGCGGGATGCGCCGTTTCGACGAGCTGGCGCCGGAGAAAACCACACAGGGGTCAACAGCGATCCATGGGACGATCGCCGGCGAAGACGCGTTCAAGCTGTACGATACCTTCGGCTTCCCGATCGATCTCACCGAGTTGATGGCTCGCGAGCGCGGCTATTCGGTCGACATCGCGGGGTTTGAGGCGGCGCTCCAGGGGCAGCGGACGCAATCGCAGGAAGAGCGGAGGTCGCGAAAGATTGGGGTCGATCAAGATGTTCTCGGCAACGCTGAGTGGATCGGAAAGGGGACGGTGACGTTCATTGGTTATGACAGCCTCGATGTTGACACCGACGTCATCGCGAAGAGCGATCTCCCGGACGGACGCGTGGCGGTAATGCTGCGGGAGACTCCCTTCTATGTCGAATCCGGCGGGCAGATCTCCGACCGCGGCGAGATTCTGGGCGATGGCTGGAGCGTCGACGTCGATGAGGTCCGCAAAGTCGATGGACGCATCACCGCGCTCGGGAAAGCCACTGGCAAGGTGCAGCTCGGAAAGGCGAGAGCGACCGTGCCGCGCGATCGGCGCCGCGACACCGAGCGCAATCATACCGCCACGCACCTTCTCCATGCTGCTCTCCGTCAGGTTCTTGGGGAGCACGTGGAGCAGGCCGGCTCCCTCGTCGACCCGGACCGGTTGCGATTTGATTTCACGCACCACGGTCCAATGAGTCAGCACCACCTCGCGGATGTTGAGAGCATCGTCAACCGTGGGATCCTCGAGGGGGTTCAGCTCACGTTCGAGGAGAAACCCAAGGCCGAAGCGATCGCGGGCGGCGCGATGCACCTCTTCAACGAGAAGTACGGTGATGTCGTGCGAGTCGTCACTATCCCCGGGCTGAGCATCGAGCTGTGTGGCGGCACGCACGTCCGCAGCACCGCCGAAATCGCCCTCTTCAAGATCGTGAGCGAGACCGGTGTCGCGGCGGGAGTCCGCCGCATCGAGGCGGTGACGGGCCGCGGCGCGCTCAATCTCTTCCGCGAGCACGAGCGGGAGCTGAAGGAAATCGAATCGCTGGTGCGCGCGCCCGCCGGCCAGGTCGTGAAGCGTGTGCAGGCTCTGGTCGAAGATCGTCGCTCGCTCGAGAAGCGTCTCGACGAGGCGATGCGGAGCGGGGGCGGCAGCAGCGCGATCAAATCGCTTATCGAACAGGGCTCGGTCGTCAACGGCGTAAGAGTCGTGGCTGCGAATGTGACTGCGCCGGATCTGCCCGCGCTCCAGGCGATGGGTGACGCGCTGCGCGAGCAGATGGAATCGGGCGTTGGAGTTCTGGCGGCATCGTTCGACAACGGCAAGAACACAATGCTCGCGGTGGTGAGCGACGATCTGCGCGACCGTGGAATCCGCGCCGACACGATTCTGCGCGAGCTGGCAGCGGCTGCTGGCGGGAAGGGAGGCGGCAAGCCGCACATGGCGCAGGCGGGGATTCCCGACGCGGCGCGCATGGCGTCGGCGGTCGCGGACGCGCCGGAGATGATCCGGAAGCACCTCGCCGTGACCGCGTGAGTCAGAGCGATCCGCGCCGCGACCGAGCGAGCAAGGGCAATACGCCGCCGCCCAAGGAGCTTGAGGCAGCGATGCGGAGCGCACTCAATGACAACTCGTCGCCAAGCGCGACCGAAGTCCTGGACGCCGCTGAGCGCCTGCTCGACAGCGTCCTGCGTACGGACTGCGAGACCCGCGTGTCGGCTCTCGATCTCCTCACGGTGGACGCGCTGATGACTCGCGCGCTGGAGATCGCGTGTGCCGATCCAAAGCTCCTCGAGGAATTCCCCGAGCAAGCGATGCGCCGAATCGCCAACGCCCGATGATCGTCATCCTGTTTACCGGCGGAACGATCGCGATGCGCAACGATCCCGGCGGCACCGGCGCCCAACCCGCGTTGACCCCCGCCGAGATCCTGCACGCGACGAAGGGCATCCACGCGATCACGGGCGTCGAGACCGAAGAGTGGGGCCAGTTCCCCGGCCCGCACATGACGGTGGAGCGAATGTGGGCGCTGAGGAATCGCATCGTCGAGCATCTGGCGCGTCCCGAGGTGACCGGAGTGGTGATCACGCACGGCACCGACACACTGGAGGAGTCCGCGTACCTGGTCGCGCGATCGACCGCGAGCGAGAAGCCGATCGTCTTCACCGGCGCGATGCGCACAGTCAGCGACCTCGGGTGGGATGGGCCCGCGAATCTTTTCGAGGCGGTGCGGGTGGCGGCGAGTCCCGAGACGAGGGGGTACGGCGTGATGGTGGTGATCGGCGGACAGATCTTCGCCGCACTCGATACGACCAAGACCAACACGCACCTGCTCGACGCGTTCGAGAGTCCCGGGCTCGGTCCGCTCGGCGTTCTGGACGAGGGCGAGCTGATCCTGCGGCGCGAGATGCCACCGTCGCCCCCCGTCATAACACCTGACAGTTTGGCGACTCCCATCGACATCATTTTTGCCGCCGCCGGATCGGACGCTCGCCTGCTCGACGCATCGCGGGAGCAGGCGCGCGGGGTCGTGCTCGCGGCGATGGGGCGGGGCAACGTCCCGCCGGCCATGGTCCCCGGAATTCAGCGCTGGGTCGCGGAGGGAAAGCCGGTCGTGCTCACTTCGCGCACACAGGGCGGCAGAGTGGGACACACCTACGGGTATCCCGGCGGCGGCCGGCGGCTGGAGGAGATGGGCGCCATCTTCGGCGGCTCCCGCCGGGCACAGCAGGCGCGCATCGATCTCATGCTTGCCCTGGGCGCCGGGATGAACGATGCGGAGCTCCGGATCATGTTTGATTCATGAGTGGGCGCGCGCGCCTGGCGCTCGGTTCACACGAATGCATTAACGGACTTCACATAAGTGCAAAAGAGAGAAGGTGAAGTTTTCGCTCTTGAAGTTTGCAAACACCCAATGAGAAGATGAGCGCTCCAAAATCCGATAAGCCGCGCAACGTCCCGCGCCTCGACCCACCCGAGACCGTCCGCGGCATCGCCAAGCGCCTCGAGGACGCCGGTTTCGAGACCTGGTGCGTCGGCGGCGCTGTCCGCGACGCTCTCCTCGGCCATCCCCACCTCGACTGGGATCTCGCCACCGCCGCCAAGCCCCCCGACGTGCGGAAGCTCTTCAAGCGCACGGTCCCCGTGGGTGTCGAGTTCGGGACGATCGGAGTCCTCGACCACGACAACGTCATGCACGAGGTGACGACTTTCCGCAAAGATGTGCAGACGGATGGCCGGCACGCGGTCGTCGAGTTCGGCGCGTCGCTCGATGACGATCTCGCGCGCCGCGATTACACCATCAACGCGATCGCCTATTCGCCCAGCAAGAACGAGTTGCGGGATCCCTACGAGGGACGCAAGGATCTGGAAGGGAAGCTCATTCGCGCCGTCGGAGATCCCCGCGACCGGATGCGCGAAGATCGACTGCGCGCGCTGCGCGCGATCCGGTTCGCGGCTCGGTTCAATTTCGACATCGAGCGTGATACCTGGGACGCGATCGTGGAGAGCGCCCCCGAGCTCTCGCGACTTTCCGCGGAGCGGGTGAAGCAGGAGATCGAGAAGACGATGGACCAGGTGCGGCTGCCGAGCAAGGCTTTCGCGATGTGGCGCGACACGGGCGCGTTTGGCACGCTGATTCCTGCGCTCGCCCGAGTCACGGACCTCCAGCTCCTGCCACTCGATCATCTGCGCCGTCCGCTCGTGCCCGGCCGGCCGGCCAGGCGGTCGACCCGCATCGCCGGGCTATTTGCATCGATGCCGGCCGCCACCGTCAGAAAAACGCTCAAGGACCTGCGCTTCTCAAATACCGAAGGCGAATGGATAGCCTTGCTGGTCGAGCGCTGGCAGCAGCTCGGGCCCTCCATGACGACGGCCTTGCTGAAATCCGAGGAGATGGGCGCGGCCGATCCCTGGAGCAGCGATCAGTACCCTACGAGCGCGATGCTCCGGACGTGGGCCGCCAGCGCCGGGCGCACGCGTCTTGCCCCACTACTCCGCCTGGCTGACGCATTCTGGTGGGCCGCTCGGCAGGCCGGGGACCCGGCGCCGTACAAGCAGACCGTGGCCTCCGTGTACAAGCGCGCGATCAGGATCGCCTACAAGGATGCGATCGCGATCTCCGATCTGGCGATCGATGGGACCGATCTGGAGAAGCTCGGAATCAGCGGCCCCGCGGTGGGTGCGACTTTACGAAGGCTTCTCGATGCGGTTATTAATGATCCACGGAAGAATACGAATGACCAGCTGCTCGAGATTGCCAAGAGTCTCGATGGGCGGGACGGAACTCCTTAATCAGCGACACGATGCTCTTTAGAAGCAGGACCCCCGATTCGACGGTCTGGAAGCGATTCAGGTCAGGACAGGACGGCTTCACCTTCACCCGAACGGGCGACATCTACGAGGCCAAGGTGGTGGCGAACGCCGAGCGGGTGGTGGATTTGTTTTATACGCTGAGCGAGCTGATGGCGCCGGCGGTGGACGTCTACATCTACGACGCGAGATCGCGAAGCTCCTGGTCGGGGCAAACGATTGCGCTTCCCGATGTTCGCGACGCCGTGGCCCGTCTCAAGGTTCCGCTCTCGACCTACGGCGGGGTGGAGATCACTCTTTTTACTCCCGAGGATCAGCTCACCCTGACCCCGCAGATCGAGCTCTTTATCTATTCCCGCTCGGATCGGTGGATGTACCTCCTCAACAGCATGAACCTCGAGGAGCGCGCGTCGCTGGAGGAGCGCCTTTGGGGCATGGAGTCCTGGGAGCGCGCGCCTGCACCCGCGATTAGTGATGCAGTGGCCGCCGCCGCGGAGCGTCTGTCGATCAAGAGCGGGTGAGCCGGCCGCAATGACGGGCCCGGCCTCGACGAGTTGTTTGCGCACAACGTCGACGCGAAGGTTCAACCCTTCGATGGAGCGCACACCGAGGAGCACGAGGTCGTCCGCTTCCGCGAAAACCACATCGTCCGCCGTCGCAAAACCGGCGGCGTGGACGATCGCGTAGCCGATGTCGCGTTCCAGGTGTCTTCCATCTGCCACAATGAATCCCTGTCGTCGCTGCACCTTGATGTCGAGCGATTCGAGCACTGCCCGCGGGATCCATGTAAACTCACTTCCGGTATCCACCAGGGTTTCCGGAAACTCCCGGATTCCACCCAACTGCGAAACGTTCTCAACGCCGACAGTCGTGCGCACGGTTCCCATGTCCGCCATTATTGCCTCTCTGAATCGAAGCTTCTTTATCATTATCCCTCAGTCGTGATCGCGGCAATGCCTGATCGACCGGGCCCGTGAAAGTTCGCGCTTGAACGGAACCGCTCTCGTCTACACGGCGGTCGCCGCGAGCGCCAACATCATCGGCGCCGTTGCGGTCGTCTCTCGCTCCCGCTGGAGCGTCCGCGCCCTCGACAACATGGTGGCGCTCTCGGC
>JADGQV010000010.1 GCA_017881465.1 Gemmatimonadaceae bacterium | reverse complement strand
GGTTATCTGAAGGCCCGTTCGCCCGAGGGCCCGAGCAACTACTTCGGCTACCTGCGCGAGCTCGTCGCGCATCATGGCGACATGCCGGTCGTCATCAGCGAGTACGGCGTGCCGTCATCGCGCGGTATTGGGCACTTCCAGCCACAGGGCTGGAATCACGGCGGTCTTTCCGAGCAACAACAGGCGCTCGTGAATGGGCGGCTGACGCGGGATATCTACGCGTCTGGGGCAGCGGGAGCGGGCCTCTTCGCGCTCATCGACGAATGGTTCAAGAAGAGCTGGATCGTAACTGACTTCGAGTATCCGCCTGATCGGAAAAGACTCTGGCTTAATCCGCTCGACGCCGAGGAGAACTACGGTGTCGTCGCTATGCGCGCGGGTCGCAAGAGTTCGAAAATCACGATTGACGGTGACAGCGCGGATTGGCGGGGGCGACCGGTGCTATATGGCACGACTGGGCCTCGCTCGAGCGTGCCGGCGCCGCTCCAACTCAAATCGCTGCGCGTCGCGCAGGACGAGGCCTACGTCTACCTGCGGCTCGACGTCGGGCGAATCGACTGGGCTCACGCTCACTACCAGGTCGGGATCGACACTTATCGTCGCAATCTCGGTGACACTCAACTCCCAAACACTGGCTCGCGCGCGCCAGTCGGGCTCGAGTTCGTCCTCGATCTCGGAGGACCAGCAGCGAGCCAGCTGCTGGTCGACCACTCGTACAATCCCTATCGTCCCGTAGCGATCCCGGGCAGCAAACCTTCAGCGACTCAATACGTGTACAATCCCGCGTTGCGGATCGTCGCAAACGATCTTGGACAATGGGATTCACTCGTCGTGGTCCCGAACCGGCGGCGCATCGGACGCGACGGCACGATCTATCCGGCGATCAGCTACAACCGTAATCGACTGCTCTATTCGCGCGAGTCGGACAATTCGCTCGCCGATTGGTTCGCCGACGCGACGACCGGAGTAATAGAGGTGCGACTTCCGTGGGGAATGCTTCAACTCGTGGACCCTTCGACGCGGACCGTGCTCTTTGGCAATACTGCCGCTGGAACGGTCTCAGGCGCGACAACAGACGGATTCCGGTTTGTCGTCGAGAGCTACGATCCGTCGAACCCGCGCTCAGGCGGCGACAATCTTCCGCGTGGCACGGGAACATCCAGATTTGCCGAGCCTCCGACGTGGAGCTGGCCACCGTGGGAAACGCCACAGTGGTATGCAGAGGTCAAACCGCTGTTCGCTGCGATGCAGCGAACTTATGCGGGAATCCCGGAACATTCTCCCGCGCGGTAGCGCACGGCCGCGGCGTACCGCAGCCGTCGCGACCTAGAATCCCAAACGCGCGCGCAGCGAGAAAGTGTACCATTTGTACTCGCTAC
This sequence comes from Gemmatimonadaceae bacterium, assembly GCA_017881465.1. Lineage (GTDB taxonomy): Bacteria > Gemmatimonadota > Gemmatimonadetes > Gemmatimonadales > Gemmatimonadaceae > UBA4720. The sequence goes on along the minus strand of JADGQV010000010.1, from coordinate 35,354 downwards.
CGGTGGTCTGCCCGGGCGCCGCTACGTTCGCGTAGCCTCCAGAAGCGCTGACTTCACGAGCCGGATCGAAGCGATACCCCAACGACATCGCAACACGCTCGGCGAGACGCGAGCCCGCGCTGGAACCAAAGAACTCGATGCTCTGTTGGCCGAGTCCTACGTCTGCGTCCGCGTTCCAGCCCAGCTGACCGCCTATGCGTCCGCGACCGCTCGCCTCTGCGAGAGTGTATCGCCGTGGCGCGAAATAGCCATCCGCCGACGTCGTGTCGTACCCGAATTGGCGCCCGCCAACAGCGAGACTCCAGTTCCGGCTGTTCGTCCACCGCAGCGTAGACGAGAACGCGTTTCGCGCATTCTCACGTGTGCCCCCCGTCAATCGCGCATGGCTTGCCGCGCCGGAGAGCGTAAAGCGCGCTGGCAGAGCGATCGCGGCCTCACCAGTGAGATCCGAGCTGACTACGCCGTTAGCGATTAGCAGCGCCGTTTCGTCGAATGGCGCTCGTGAGCCACTGACCCCAACAGTGAGCGCGCGTCCAACGTTTCCGGAAAGGCGCAGCCCACCGCTGCCGATCGTTCGCTGGGGGCTCGTCGACGGAATGAACGTAGATGAATGTCTCGTGACTCCACCATCGGCGCGAAGCTGCCATGAGCTGGAGCCGGGTTGCCACCGCGCGAACAGATTGACCGCGTCCGCGCGCGAATTGATCGCCGCGAAGTTCGCGCTGCGCTCCCTGTAGCTGCCTCCGATTGCGCCGTTCCACCACGCGCGCGCCAAGTAATCGACAGAGAAAACCGTCGCGCGATTGTTGTCGCTGTCATTGATGCTGACTCCGGTTATCGTCGCGCTCGGCCTTAGATCGGCCTGTACCCATCGGAGTAATGTGCGCGCATCGCCATAGGCCGGATTTGCCCGCAACGCGAGCTGCAGCGCCGACTCAGCGTCGGTCTGGCGGCCCTGCCAAGTGAGAACCTGCGCAAGCCCCGTGAGGGCCTCGGGATCTTGAGGGTCCGTTTCCAGAACCTGTCGCCACGTCCGCTCGCTCCGATCCAGCTCGCCTCGCCACCCGATCACGCGCGCCAATCCCTTTTTCGCAGCAGCGTTGCCAGTTCTGGCCAACTGTGTGTACATGGCTTCGGCGTCGTCAAACTGGCCGTTCCAGGCGAGTGCGCGCGCGTACTCGATCGATGCCTCGCGGTCTGTGGGGTGATCACGGATCCACCCCTTGTAGGTGGCGAGAGCCTCGCCGAGCCGTCCGGCCCAGGCCAGGGTTTGCGCGCGGCCGAGCACGGCGTCGCGTTGACGCTGATCGCCGGCTATCAGCGAATCGTAGATCGCGATGGCCGAAGAGTAGTGTCCGCCCCAGGCCAACGTGCGAGCCAGCGCGAGACGTCCTTCCGCATCACGCGGCTCCAGAGTTATGTAGCGTCGATACAGGGCTACCGCGTCGTCGAGTTGGTTGTCCCACGAACGGAGGGTCGCGAGTCGGAAGATCGCGATAGAGGCTGGCGACGGGTCTTGCGTGACGATCCCCCCGTACAACGCACCCGCCAACGGATAAGCTCCCGCTTGATATGCGCTGTCCGCCCGCACAAGGACGTATTTTTGCTGGGTTGGGCGCGCGGCCTCGCTAGACCGGGCAGTTGGGACGCCGCTACTGGCTGCTGTACGCCTGGTTGCTGTGGCGCAACCCGCCAGTAAGGCGAGAGTTGCGAGAATTGCGAGACTTGCGAGCCTCGACGAGGCTCGACGGGGATCGAGAAATGAGCGCATGAATACCTTGCGGACGTTGGGTCAAAGGGGATCCTGATTTCCGGTTTTTCTAGGCAATCCCCCGTATGAAGGACGACGATACACGTCGTTCAATAACGACCCTGCGAGCTCCCCGTATTCCCCGCCTAGAGCACACTCCAGAAGTCACGCCCGATGTCAACCGAGAATGTCCATCTCCCGACCCGCAACCCGCGCGCGACGTCGAGCCGCAGCACATCGAAGACGGTGAGCGCACCGAGTCCGACCGAGGGATACCAGCCTTGTCGTGACGGCTTGAAATCAGCGGAGCGGTCTATCCACACCACTGTCGCGAAGGGCGCGAGGGTGATAGTCCCCGGCGCGCGGCCGAATCTGCCCAGCGGGATCCCGAAGAACGGCGCGAGGAAGCGATACTCGATCCGTTGACTCACGCCACCGCGTCCGACGAATTCGTGAAAGTCGTATCCCGGGCCGCTCGTTGGACCACCCAGGAAGACGAGGTGTTGCGCCGCCAGCGTATCGCCACTGAAAACACCCGCGGCGAATGTGTGAAAGAGAAGCCGGCTCGATCCGAACGGCTTCTGGAGATCGAGCATCAGAGACGGTCTCAGGAAATCGCCGGGTTGTGAATTAGCGGGGCTCGCCCTGCGGATGGCGCTCACGGCCAGGTGCGCCCCCAGCTCGTAGCCACCGAGCGTCAGGCTCGCGGGCCTGTCCAATCCGAGTGTCAGGCGACTCTCGTGCAGCGAAAGCGCCGGTATCGTGGGTTCGAAGCTGCCGTTCGCCGGTCGAGCGTGAACTACCAGCGGTTCGTGGCGCTCGTAGGCGAGCTCGAACGAAGGCCGCCATCCGAGCCGCGCCAGAGATCCGGAGAGAGAGACGTCGCGCACGTCATACGTGTCGGTGTAGTCGCTGCCGAATTCCTGCGCTGCGATGGTATTGCGCACGAGTGATGTTTCCTGCTCATCGCTCACGTCGCGGTACTGACGTTCTCCGGCGAGTATGAGCGACGATCCCGCGCCGGTGCGGTACTCCAGCGCACCGCGCCCCTTGAATTGGTCGTCGCTGAACCCGTAGCGGCCAGCTGCCGCGACGGCAAAACCCGCCCCGACGCGCTGAAGGAATCCGCTCCCGAGGGCCAGACCTTCGACCCGGTTGAACCGCGCGATGTCCGAGACGTGCCGCGCCGAGAAGGCAAAGTTCCGGCTGCGAGCCAGTGCCTGGGCGCGGACGAGAGAGCGCGCTTCCTCCTGGACTTTCTGTACATCTGCGTCCGTGACCGCTCTCACATCCGGAGGCAGCGAATCCAGGATGTGGCCGACGAACGGGAAAGGATTCTGCGCTCTCTCCGCCGGCGGCGCCATCACGATCTCCGGCCCGGCGAAGTAGCTGGCGGGAATTCCCTTGTTCACTTCGTAGCAGCAGATCTCCCACCGGCCGCGGATGATGCCGCGCGCGGGATAGTCGAGCCAGGAGCCGGTGCGGCGAATCTCGATCTCCTGACGCCGCGGGAGCCAGAAGCGACCTTCGATGAGCGCGTTCTCGAGGACGACCGACACATCCTCCAGATCCTTGTCGATGAGCGCGGCACGCGTGAAGCTGAACGCCATGCGGACGACTTCTCCCGTCTCGCGGTCGATGTAGACGGCGCCCACGGCGCGCGGCTGGCGGTCGTCCTTCGGACGCACTTTTACCTCATAGACGTCGAGCACGCGGGGGCCGAGGCGAATCTGCAGCGAGTCGTGAATGGCGAAATCGTAGACCTCGAGGCCGGTTGCCGAGAGAGGATGCGGGACGTCCTGAACCTCATCGCCTTCGCCTATCCTGATGATGTTCCTGAAGTTGTTCTGGACGATGCCAAGGTGATCGCGGTGGTAGTTGATGTCGGTCGGCAGGAGCAGAGTGTCGCGGCGCCCCATGATGCGCTGCTTGCTCAGATCGGGAGCGCGCCAGTAGACTTCCAACCCCAGCTCGTCCGCCTTCACGATTTTTGGCGGATCGGGGAATCCCTCTCCAAATTGTGCGAGGAATGTCACGTAGCCGTGCGCCGTCGCCTTGTAGTCGGCGAGGGCGGTGTCGGCGATCTGACTGGCTCTTCGCTCGGTCGCGCGCTCGACGAGCTCGCGCGTGCGGGGATCGTTCCACGTCTGCTGCGCGCCGAGCGTGCTCGCGGAGATGATCGTTGCGAGGAATAAGACGGTCGCCTGGGACTTCATGAAGGAAAATTAGTTGCTGGTCGAGCGGGAGGGAGAACAATTGCGGCGGCAAACACTACGGTGAGGCGATGAGCTTCGAGGATTTCAAGCGGAGAGCGGCTGGGACCACGGTCGTGCCCGTGTGGAAGGATTGTCTTCTCGACACCGACACACCGGTCTCGGCGTTCGCCAAGCTCAGGCGCGGCCCGTTCGCGTTTCTTCTCGAGTCCGCGCCCGCGGGGGGCGAGACGTGGTCCCGTTACACCTATCTGGGGACCGAGCCACGCTCCGCGTGGAGGCTCGCGAACGGCGTCGTGGAAGACTGGACCAGCGAGCTCGGGTGGCACAATGCACGGACGCCCGCCGACCCGCTCGCTGATCTGGGCCTGCTCATCGAGGGAGCCCAACCCGCGGACGTTCCAGAGCTCGGCCAGTTCTGGGGCGGAGCGGTCGGATACTTCAGCTACGACGTGGTGCGGCTCATCGAGAAGCTTCCCAACCGCCCTGAAGATGGTCTCGGAACTCCGGACGCCATCTTCGTATTCACTCGCTCGCTGGTGATACTCGACAACTTTCATGGGCGCGCTCGCGTGGTTGTGTCCGTTCCAGTTACGAAGGGCGCGCGCGAAGCCGAGCTAGGGACGCTGTACGAGAGCGCCACCGCCGAGCTTGACGACATTCTCGCGCGCCTGCGGAAACCCGCGCGCCTCGAGGCGATGTCGCCGGACTTGAGCGCCCGCGCGATCGAGGGCCGCTCCAGCTACGACCGCGCCGACTTCATGGAGCACGTCGACCGCATCAAGGAGTACATCCGAGCCGGCGACTGCTTTCAGGCGCTGTTGTCGCGTCGCATCGATGTTCCGCTCGACTTCGATCCCGCCGACCTGTACCGCGCGCTCCGAGCGATCAATCCGTCGCCCTACATGTACCACCTCGTGCTCGATGGAGTCGAGATCGTGGGCAGCTCTCCCGAGCTGCTGGTACGCGTATCGGACAACCACATCACTCTTCGTCCGATCGCGGGCACGCGGCCCCGCGGCAAGACGCCGGAAGAGGACGAGCAGCTCTCCGCCGAGCTTCTCGCCGACGAAAAAGAGCGGGCCGAGCACGTGATGCTGGTGGATCTCGGGCGAAACGACGTCGGCCGCGTGGCGAAGTACGGGACTGTAAAAGTCACGGAGCTGATGAAGATCGAGAAATATTCGCACGTGCTGCACATCGTGAGTCAGGTGGAGGGCGAGCTGAACGATGGACTCTCCGCCCTCGACGTGTTTCGCGCGACTTTCCCCGCCGGGACGATGACGGGCGCGCCGAAGATTCGGGCGATGCAAATCATCGACGAGTTGGAGCCGGTATCGCGCGGACCGTACGCGGGCGCCATCGGCTACATCGGCGCTGGCGGCAAGCGAATGGATCTGGCGATCACGATCCGCACGTGCGTCATCGCGAACGGCACGGCATCGGTCCAGGCGGGCGCGGGCATCGTTGCCGATTCGGTTCCCGAGCGCGAGTGGGAGGAGACACGCAGCAAGGCCCAGGCACTCTTGAGCGCGATCGCATCTGTGCGGCGGCCGCAGGGGGTGCGGTGATCGTCGGGCTGACCATTCCGTCCTATGAGCGGATCAAAGTCGGTGGCGCGCGCGCGATTTCGGCGAAAACGTGCACACCGGGCATTCGTGAAATTCTGGAGAAAGAAACGCTCTACGACTACGCCGCCCGCCAGCCGGACGCGCTTCCGCTCGTCGGGCGCGCGCCGGTCTTCGCGGTCAGCCTGCCCGGCGGCTGCGGCAGAGCGGTAGTGCGCCACAACATGCGCGGTGGCTGGATGGCAAAGATCAGCAGCGACACCTTCGTCCTGCCGACGCAGTGGTATCGAGAGCTGCTCGCGTCACTTCGCCTGCGCGCGAGTGGAGTGAGCACGCCCGAGGTGCTCGCCTATGTGTATTATCCCAGGAATCTCATGCTGCTCCGTTCCGATGTTGCGACCCGTGAGATTCCCAATGGCCACGATCTTTCGGTCGCGCTCGCAAAGGTCACGGACTACGATCATCGGGTGATGATCCTCGACGCCGTGGCGAAGCTGCTGCGATCGCTTGCGCAGGCCGGAGCGTATCATCAGGATCTCAGTCTGAAGAACGTGCTGCTCACGGCCGGCGAGGGTCCCGGGCTCGACGCCCACTTGCTCGACGTCGATCGCGTTCGGTTCAGCTCGCCCGGATCACCGCTGGTGGCGAAAGCGAATCTCGACAGGCTCATTCATTCGCTACGCAAGTGGCGCGACCTCCACGCCCTCCCCTACTCGGCGGAAGATGAAGAGTACCTGCGCTTGAGGAGCGTCGAGTGAGCGCCTCGATGGCGCCCGGAGTACCGGACAAGATCTGCATCGTGATGATGAGCGCCGTCGGCGACGCCGTGCACGTGCTGCCGGTAATCAACGCGCTCAAGCGGGCGAATCCCGCGACGCGAATTACGTGGGTACTCCAGCCGGGACCCGCGGCGCTCGTGCGGGGCCACCGGTCGGTCGATGAGATAGTCGTCTTCGATCGCTCACGGGGTCTCATGGCATTCGCGGATGTGTCTTCGGAGCTGGCGAGGAAGCGCTTCGATCTCGTGATCAATCTCCAGGTTTATTTCAAGGCGGGGATCGTCACCGGTGCGACGCGCGCTCCAATCAAGCTCGGCTTCGACCGCTCGCGCGCGCGCGACATGAACTGGCTCTTCACCAACAAGAAGATTCCGCCGCATTCCATCCAGCACGTACAGGATCAGTACTTCGAGTTTCTCACGGCGCTCGGGGTTTCGCCCGAGCCGGTGGAATGGGATCTCGGTCCGTGGCGTGAGGAGCGCGAGTGGCAGCAGAACTTCGTCGCATCAATCGACCGGCCGATTGCATCGGTCGTCGTGGCGACGAGCAAGCCGGAGAAGGACTGGCTGCCTGAGCGGTGGGCCGAGGTAGCCGACGCTCTCCACGAGAGGTTTGGAATGCAAGTGGTTCTCGTCGGTGGTCGTTCAGAGCGAGAACTGGCCGCGGAGCGAATCGTCATGGAGCGCGCGAAACACAAGCCCCGCTCCGAGTTGGGGAGCGGTTTGAGAAATCTCGTCTCGATTCTGGATGCGTCGGCGCTGGTGCTCTCGCCCGATACCGGTCCATTGCATATGAGCGTGGCGCTCAACCGTCCGGTAATCAGTCTCATGGGATACACCAATCCAAAGCGCACCGGTCCCTACCGCCGATTCCAGGATCTCGTCATCGACGCGTACGGCGAGCCCGGGGAGGACTATCCTATCTCAATGGAGAACCGTGCGGGAAGAATGAAGCGAATCGAAACGCGTCACGTGCTGGAGAAAGTGCAGCTGTGGCGCGATCGGTACGCCGCAGATGCCGGAAGATGACACCGCGGAAATCCGGTGGATCCACCCCGAACAAGTCGCCGAGCATCAAGGTGCCCGTCAAAGAGCAGGTGTCGGCGGGCGGCGTGGTGTTTCGCGGCAAACAGGGGAGCGTGGAAGTTGTGATCGTCACCGTCGGCGGACAGAACAGGTGGCAGCTGCCCAAAGGGCTGCTCGACTCAGGAGAGGACCCCGAGATCGCGGCGGTGCGGGAAGCGCGCGAGGAAGGAGGAGTATCGAGCGAGGTCGTGCAGCCCATCGAGACAATCGAATACTGGTACGCGGGCCTCGACAACGGCATCAGGGTGCGCTTCCACAAGCGCGTTCACTTCTATCTTCTTCGCTACCTCTCTGGCGACACGAAGGACCACGACTGGGAAGTGAACGAAGCCCGCTGGGTGCCGATCGAGGACGCAACGAGCCAGCTTGCCTTCGACAACGAGCGGCGGGTGATGGAGAGGGCGCGCGAGCTAATCGGCTGACGTCGCCAGCTCGCCGAACCGGTATCTGACTCCGACGTCTCGCATCAATCCCACCAGGCGCACGAGCGGCAGCCCCATCACCGAGAAATAGTCTCCTTCGATGCGCTCGACAATCGTCGCTCCGAATCCCTGGATTCCGTAAGCGCCGGCCTTGTCCATTGGCTCTCCGGTCGCGATGTACGCCTCGATCTCTTCGTCGCTCAGCCGCCGGACCTTCACGCGCACTTCCTCGATCGCCGAGCGGAGCTCCCTTCCTCGTGAAACCGCGACAGCGGTGATGACCGTGTGCTCGCGACCACTCAGCATACCCAGCATCCGGGCCGCGTCCTCGGCGTCGGCTGGCTTGCCGAGCACTTTGCGATTGATGACGACGACCGTGTCGGCGCCGATGGTGATGAGATTGGGGTCACGCACGGCGATGGCGCTCGCCTTCTCGCGCGCGAGCCGCTCCGCGTGCCGGCGCGGAGCTTCGCGCGGACGCATCGTCTCGTCGACATTGGCCGGACGCACGTCGTGCGGGATGCCGATCAGGTTGAGCAGCTCCCGCCGTCTCGGGGAAGCCGACGCGAGCACGACCCGACACCCGCTCACCGTTCGAGCCAGAGCGTGACCGGTCCATCGTTCACGAGCTCGACATCCATCATCTCGCCGAACTCGCCGCTTTCGACCCGGAGCCCGCGCTCGCGCAACGCGGCCAGGAAACGCTCGTACAAGGGGATCGCTTCCTCGGGGCGCGCGGCGTCGATGAAACTGGGCCGCTTCCCCTTCTCCGCGTTCCCATAGAGAGTGAATTGCGACACGACCAGAACCGCCCCGCCGACTTCCGAGAGAGCGAGATTCATTTTTCCATCGGCGTCGCTGAAGAGGCGGAGACCGGAAGTCTTTTCGGCCATCCAATCGACTTTCTCGGGAGTGTCGCCGTGCGTGAAACCGACGAGAAGGAGGAACCCCGTCCCAATGCTTCCCGCCTTTCGCTCTCCGATGCGGACTTCCGCCCGCGAGACCCGCTGAAGCAGGACTCTCAGCACTACTCCACGGTGACGGACTTGGCGAGGTTGCGCGGCTGATCCACGTTCGCGCCCCGCTTGACGGCGATGTAGTAGGCGAGGAGCTGGAGCGGCACCGAAGCGAGCACCGGAGTGAGCATGTCCTTCGTCTCGGGAATGCGGAACTCGTAGTCCAGCTTCCCAGCCAGCATCTCTTCTTCGCGCGTGGTAATCGCGATCACGCGTCCACCTCTCGCTTTCACCTCATGGACGTTCGAGACGACCTTTTCGAACACCGAGTCGTGCGGGGTGATGAACACTACGGGCATCTTCTCGTCGATCAGCGCGATCGGCCCGTGCTTCATCTCCGCCGCCGGGTAGCCCTCGGCGTGGATGTAGCTGATCTCCTTCAGCTTGAGCGCTCCCTCGAGCGCGGTCGGGAAGCTATACCCACGACCCAGATAGAGGAAGTTCTGAGCATTCTTGAACTCCTCGGCGATCTTCTCGATCTCGGGGGCGCGGTCGAGAATGTTCTGAATCTTGGAGGGAAGCTTCTGCATCTCCTCGATGATCTCTTTCCCGTCCACCATCGACAGGTTGCGCAGCCTGGCGAGCTTGAGCGTGAAGAGCAGCAGCGCGATCACCTGGCTGGTGAACGCCTTGGTGGAGGCGACACCGATCTCCGGTCCGGCGTGGACGTAGATGCCGCCATCGCTCTCGCGCGCTATAGTCGAGCCGACGACGTTCACGATTCCGTACGTTCGCGCGCCGCGGGATTTCGCCTCGCGCATCGCGGCGAGCGTGTCCGCCGTCTCACCCGATTGTGAGATCACGATGCAAAGCGTTTTGTCAGTGACGATGGGGTTTCGGTAGCGAAACTCGGAAGCGTACTCGACTTCGACCGGAATGCGCGCGAGGCTTTCCAGCATGTGCTCCCCGATCAGCGCCGAGTGCCAGCTCGTGCCGCAGGCGGTGATGAGGATGTTGTCGAACTTGAGAAGCTCTTCGTCCGTCATGTTGAGACCGCCGAGCTTGGACGTTCCCTGGTCCGGCAGCAATCGCCCGCGCATGCAGTTCTCGACCGTCGCCGGCTGCTCGAAGATCTCCTTGAGCATGAAATGGGCGAATCCGCCGCGCTCGATCTGGTCCAAGTCCCAGTCGATCTTGCTGACGCGGCGATCCAGCTTCTGCGCGCGCTGGTTGAGAATCGTGTAGCCGTCCCGAGTCAGCACCGCGACGTCGCCGTCGTCGAGATAGATCACTTCGCGGGTCTGCGCCAGGATCGCCGAGACGTCGCTGGCGACGTAGTACTCGCCGTCGCCGAGGCCGATCAACAGCGGGCTTCCCTTTCTCGCCGCGACGATCTTGTCCTTGTCCTTGCTCGAGACGACGGCGATTCCATACGTGCCCTCGATCTGCCAGAGAGCCTCGATCACAGCGTCCTCGAGATTTCCGTCGAACGCCTCTTCGATGAGATGGGCGATGACTTCGGTGTCGGTGTCCGAGGTGAACCTGTGTCCGCGAGCCTCGAGTCCCTGCTTGAGCGTCCCCGAATTCTCGATGATGCCGTTGTGAACGACGGCGATGTCTCCCTTGCAGTCGACGTGCGGATGCGCGTTGCACTCGTTGGGGACGCCGTGCGTCGCCCAGCGCGTATGGCCAATTCCCATGTCGCCGGCGACCGGGCTGGCAGCGAGCGCGCGCTCGAGCTCGGAGATTTTTCCAGCGGCTTTGCGTGTCTCGACTCCACCGCCATTCATGACGGCGACACCGGCGGAATCATAGCCGCGGTACTCCATGCGCTTGAGCCCCTCGAGTAGGAGGGGCGTCGCGCCACGCATTCCGATGTAGCCAATTATTCCGCACATAAAGATTTCTAGTTGACTGTATTCCTACCGGCCCAGCGCCTCGACCGGTTGTCGACAATCGCGGACCAGCTGCTGCGCTGCTGCCGCGGTCGGGGCCTCTGCGATTACTCGCACGATTGGTTCCGTTCCCGAAGGGCGGATGTGCACCCAACGATCCGGCCAGGTCAGCCGCAGGCCGTCCTGGGTGTCCGCTTCGGCGTCGGGGAAGGCCCGTTTGAGGGCTTCGTACACCGCGTCGAGAGGTGCAGCAGGACGGTCCAACTTGTCCTTAACGATAACGTATCTCGGGTACGCCGCGATGATTTTCGACAGGGGCTTCCCCTCCTCGAGGAGCAGCTGGAGTATCAGCGCGGCCCCAACCGGCGCGTCCCTGCCGAGGTGGAGCTCTGAGAGAATTACGCCGCCGTTTCCCTCGCCCCCAATGGGCGCCTTCTCCGAACGCATTCTCGTGGCGACGTTGACCTCGCCAACAGGGGCCCGGATCACGCGGGTCCCGGCTTCCCTGGCGATATCGTCGATGATGCGGCTGGTCGACAGATTCGTGACGATGACGCCCTTTCGGTGCCGCAGGACGAGCTTGGCCGCGAGCGCGAGCGTGTAATCCTCTCCGATCGCAATTCCTTCCTCGGAGACGAGCGCCAGACGGTCCACATCGGGATCGACCGCCATTCCAATGTCGCAGTGGGAATCCACTACCAGCTTCTTCAGCTCGCCCAGGTTTTCGGCGATGGGCTCGGGGGAATGGGGAAAACGTCCGTCGGGCTCCATGTTGATCGTGGCCAGCTTGCACCCGAGAAGCTCTAGTAGCACCGGCATGAACACCCCGCCCGCGCCACGGACGCAGTCGAGGGCCACTCTGAATTCCTTCTTTCTGATCCCATCGACGTCGAGAAAGGGGAGGGCCAGAATTTTCTCGATGTGCTCCCGCGCCGCGTCCTTGTCCTGAGCCACAGTTCCGAGCTTGTCCCAGGTCGCTCGCGGGATGTTTCCCTCTACGATCTGTCGCATCTCCGCCCCTTCCGCGGCATCGAGAAACAGCCCGGACGGACCGATGAACTTGAGGGCGTTCCACTCGATCGGATTGTGGCTGGCGGTGATGGCGAGGCCCCCTGCTGCGTGGTGGTGCTCGACGGCGAGCTGCACGGTCGGGGTTGGAACCATGCCGACGTCGAGCACGTCGCAGCCAACCGACTGAAGCGCGGCATGGACGACCGGCTGAAACATTGGACCGGACACCCTGCTGTCACGACCAACGACGATGAGCGTTTTCCCACCGGACCGCGCCAGAGCCCAGGCGCCGAAGCCCGCCGCGAATTTCGCAATGATCTCCGGTGTCAACGCCTCTCCGACGCGACCACGCACGCCGGAGACACCTACCATCAAACCCTCATAAGCCATTCGTGCTCTGTCCTCTCGTTTCCTATTGGGCGGGCTGAGTAGCGGGTAATTTACTCGGCACGAGCCGGCAGGACGACGGAAAATGCCCGCTGGATTGGTTAACTTCTCACGCATCACCCATTCCTCTCTTTCCAGTGTGAAGGGCGCATGACCCGCATCTTTGACGAAGATCTGAAAGTCTCATTCGGCACCCGCGCGATTCACGCGGGACAGCGCCCCGATCTGCTCTCGGGCGCGATAATGACGCCGATCTACACGACGTCCACCTACGTTCAGGAAGGCCTCGGCCAGAACAAGGGCTACGAGTACGCCCGCGGGAAGAATCCTACGCGCGAAGCGCTGGAGCGGAATGTCGCCGCGCTCGAGGGGGGCACCCACGGCTTTGCGTTCAGCAGCGGCATGGGCGCGACCGATTCCATCATGAAGCTGTTCAAGTCGGGCGACCATATCGTTGCCGGCGAGAGCAGCTACGGGGGCACCTTCAGGCTGTTCGACAAGATCCTCAGGAAGTTCGGCTTGTGCTTCTCCTACGTCGACAGCCGCGATCCGCAGAACGTCGAGGACGCGTGCACCAAGAACACGGTCGCGATCATGATGGAGACGCCGACCAATCCGATGATGCGAATCACCGACCTGACGGCGGTGGGGCAGATCGCCAAGCGTAAGAACGCCCTCTTCATCGTCGACAACACCTTCGCTTCGCCCTACTTCCAGCGGCCGTTCGACCACGGCGCGGACATCGTCTATCACTCGACCACGAAGTACCTGAACGGACACAGCGACATGGTCGGCGGAATCGCGGTGGTCCGGGACGATGAGCTCGCGGACCGGATGCAATTCATTCTGAACACGGCTGGTGCGGTTCCCGGCCCATTCGACGCGTGGCTGGTGCTGCGGGGCACCAAGACTTTGCACCTGCGGATGCCTCGCCACGACGAGAACGGCCGCAAGATTGCCGCGTGGCTCGCGGAAAAGCTCGGAGCCGAGAATGTGATTTATCCAGGGCTGCCTTCGCATCCACAGCACGAGCTGGCGAAACGTCAGATGAAGGGCTTCGGCGGAATGCTCTCGGTGCTTACGGGGAGCAAGGAGAAAGCGGCCAAAATCCTCGGCAAAGTGCGCGTCTTTTCCCTCGCGGAGTCACTCGGCGGCGTCGAGAGCCTGATCAGCCACCCCGCTTCCATGACCCACGCATCGGTTCCCCCCGAGCGGCGCGCCGCGCTCGGGCTGACGGATGATCTGATTCGACTTTCGTGCGGAGTCGAAGATATTGAGGACCTTCTCTCCGACCTCGAGCAAGCGTTCGCATGAAGGTGCTGATCGTCGGCGGCGGCGGGAGGGAGCATGCTCTCGCCTGGAAGCTACATCGCGATGATCCCAGTCTCGAGCTGGTTGCCGCTCCCGGAAATCCGGGGATCGCTTCGCTCGCGCGATGCGTGCCTATCGGAGTCGACAAGCTCAGCGACCTGGCTCATCTCGCGGAAGAAGAGCTGGTCGACCTGACGATCGTCGGACCTGAGACTCCGCTGGAAGCGGGAATCGCGAATCTCTTTCAGACTCGCGGCCTCCCGATCTTTGGTCCCACGCGCGAGGCGGCGCGCATCGAGACGTCGAAGAGATTCGCGAAGGAGCTGATGGCTCGCGCCGGAATCCCGACCGCGCGGGCAGTGCAGCACACTGACGCCAAGGAAGCTAAGGCGGCGCTCGCTGACTTCACGTCGCCGGTCGTGATAAAAGCGTCGGGCCTTGCCGGCGGAAAGGGCGTGATCGTGGCGCAGAGCACGGTCGAAGCGGAGCGCGCGATCGATGCGATGCTGAGCGATCGGGTGTTCGGCGCGGCGGGACGCGAGATACTCATCGAAGAGTTCATGGAGGGCGAAGAGCTTTCGCTTTTCGCCATCACGGATGGACAGGAGGCTCTCCCGTTGTTGGCGGCGCAGGATCACAAGCGACTGCGCGAGGGCGATTTCGGGCCCAATACCGGCGGAATGGGCGCGTACGCTCCGACCTCGCTCGCCACGCCGGAGCTCGTCGCGCGCGGGATGTCCGAGATAATCAGGCCGACGCTCGCCGCTATGCGGGAGGCCGGCTCCCCGTTCACAGGCCTCCTGTACGCCGGACTCATGGTCACTAGCGACGGACCCAAGGTCGTGGAATTCAATTGCCGGTTCGGCGATCCCGAGACGCAGGCTCTCATGCCGCTCATGGATTCGTCGCTGCTCGAATTGATCGCGGTGGTCGCCGGGGGTGGCTCTCTGAGCCGCGCGAAGAATCCGGATTGGAAACCGCTCTCCGCGGTTACGACCGTGGTGGCTGCGGCGGGCTACCCCGACAAAGCCCGGACCGGCGACGTCATCGAGCTCCCGCCGTGCGAAGAGGGCGTCGAGATATTCCACGCGGGCACGGCGCGGGACCCGAGGACGAATGAGCTCGTCACAGCGGGCGGCCGTGTGCTCGCAGTGACCGCGGTCGCCTCGAGTCTCATCGAGGCCGCCGAGCTCTCGCGGTCACACGCCGAGCAGGTGTCGTTCAAGGGAAAGCAGCTCCGACGCGACATCGGGTGGCGGGAGGTGATGCGCCGTGCCCGAATTACCTGAGACCGAGACGATCGCGCGGGATCTCGACGGCGCGATCCGCGGGCGGAAGATAAAAAAGGTTTCCGTTCGCAAAGCCGATGTGCTGCGCGAAGTGAGTGCGCGCTCGATGGCGAAGCGGCTGCATGGCGCCACGATCCTTCGCAGCTGGCGCCGCGCCAAGCTCGTTGTGATCGATCTCGACACCGGCGACCGAATCGTGGTGCAGCCGCGCTTCACGGGCGCACTGCTGATCGACGACGGCACTTTCACGGGATCCGAGCTCGACTATTCTACACTGCGGCTCGACCTCGACGACGGCAGAGCTCTGCACTACGCCGACGTCCGGCGACTCGGAACGGTTGCGCTGATGGATGCGGATCGTTTCGAAGAGTACACGGGCAAACTCGGCATCGAGCCACTTGACCGTGCATTTACGGCCGAGCATCTATCGACAGTTCTTGGGGCGACGAGTCAGCCCGTCAAGAAAGTCTTAATGGAGCAGCGAAAAATCGCAGGCATCGGCAACATCTACGCGAATGAGGCGCTCTGGAGAGCGCGCATCGACCCATCCCGCCCGGGGGCGGCAGTGACTTTCGAGCAGGCGAAGCTGCTCCGTGATTCGATCGTCGCTGTGCTGGGTGAAGCGATCGAGGCACGAGGCACCAGCTTTCGCGACTACCGCGACGCGCGGGGAAAGCGCGGTACGTTCGTCGAAAAGCTCGAAGCCTATGGGCGGGGCGGACTCCCGTGCCGGCGATGCGGGTCGAAGCTGGTGGCGACGCACGCCATCGACGGCCGCGCCACTACGTTGTGCGTGAAGTGTCAGCACTAGCATGATTCGCGGCACTCCGAGGGCCAAGAAGCAGCCGACGAGCGATGCACAGCTCGCCGTAATGCGAACGAACGTTCGAGAGACCGCCGCGGACCGGCCTGGTGTCTATCGAATGCTCTCGAGCGAGGGCGAGGTGCTGTACGTCGGAAAGTCCAAGCGCGTTCGCTCGCGGTTGATGAGCTATTTCCGCTGCGAGTACCCGGAGGACAAGGGCGCGCGAATTCTCCGCTCCGCCGAGTCCATCGAATGGGATTACACGCCGAGCGAATTCGCGGCGCTCCTGCAGGAGCTGAGGCTGATCAAGCGCTTCCGCCCTCGCTACAACGTGGCGATGATGCGCGACGCGAGGCACTACTCGTTCATCAAGCTGACGAAGGGAACGGCGCCCAAGATGCTGGTCGTGCGCGGAGCTTCCGGTGAGGAAGCCGGCATTTACTACGGTCCGTTCGTCGGCGCACAGCGCGTTGGCGAAGCGATTCGTGAGCTGAACGACGCGCTGATGCTCCGCGACTGCCGCACCGACATGAAGATGTTCTACAGCGATCAGGTGGAGCTGTTTCAGCTCTCCCCGCGCACGCCCGGATGCATCCGCCACGAGATCTCCAAGTGCCTCGGCCCCTGCGTCGGCGGATGCTCGGCCGCGCAATACGACGAGCGAGTGCTGCTCGCCCGCGCGTTTCTGGAGGGATCGGACGACGGCCCGATCAATATGCTGCGCGGGGAGATGGAGCGTCTGAGCGCGGAGCTCGAATTCGAGAGGGCCGCAGTCTACCGCGACAAGCTCGAGCGGCTGGAGGCGCTGCGCGCTCAGTTCGGCCGGCTTCGCTTCGCGGTGGAGAATCTCTCTTTCGTGTACACGGTGCCCGGACACGAAGGAGAGGATCGTGTCTACCTCATTCGCAAAGGCGTGGTGCGCGCGGAGGTGCGAAAGCCGAAATCATCCAAGGATCGGCGCAGCATGAAGCAGTTGGTGGAGGACATCTTCTCTCCCGACGACAAGCCGACGGCGCAGGTCCCGACCCACGAGATCGACGAGCTGCTCTTGCTTTCGTCGTGGTTCCGAAGATTTCCGAAGGAGATGAAGCGGACGAAGCAGGTCAGCTAGACTCCAATCCCACCCTCATTGCACTCTGACCGCCGCCGAGAGATCCGCACCGGCCCCCTGTGGCTGGACGACCGTCACCATGAAGCTCGCCGGAAAAGGCGGTCCAAGTTGAACTGTCTCCAACAGGGGTTGAGGGGGCACACACGGCAGGGCCCCCTGAAAGACGCCCCAGGCAGTTAGTCGTATTTCTGAGGCCGTTCGCCTGATGTCGATACGGTCGAAGCTGGTGCAACTGCCGGGGCTGAGAGTCACGTTGACTGTCAGCGTCGCCGTAGGAGTAATAGTTGACGGTGCCTCCAATTTCACGGCTGGGAGAATCACCGAGCCCGCTACCGCCGCCGAATTGTGACAGCTGGAAAGCGAAGCCCCAAGAACGGCGAGGTAGAACGTGACGGACAAAGGAGATCTCATGATGCCTCCGACCTAAGTCAGAATATCAGAATATGCGAGCAAGATACACCGAGAAGACCTACTCGAGACTACTTATCCCCCTCCCATCGCTTAACGAGCTCTTGCTCCACGCCCAGGTGGTCGAGCATCCTGGCGACGACGAAATCGACCAGATCTGCTACCTGCTTGGGCCGGTGATAAAACCCGGGCGACGCCGGCATCACGACAGCCCCCGCGCGCGCGAGCCGCAGCATGTTGCCGAGATGAATCGCGCTGAGCGGAGTTTCGCGCGGAACGAGAATCAGCTTTCGCCTTTCCTTCAAAGTGACATCCGCCGCCCGCTCGATCAGCGAGCGTGATGCACCGACCGCAATCGCCGACAACGTCCCCATCGAGCACGGACAGACGATCATCCCCGCAGTAAGCGCCGAGCCTGATGCGGGTGGCGCACCGCGATCTTCATTGGCAAAGGTTTCGACGCATGAATTCCAGTCATCCTTGCCGACAGCGTTGCGGAGCGCTTCCATCGAGCCGATTCCCGCCTCCGTCTCGAGCAGCCGCATTCCGTACTTCGACACGATGAGCGACACCGGCCGGTGCGCTGCGACTAGTTGCTGGAGCAGTCTCACCGCGTAGGGCGCGCCCGATGCGCCGGTTATTCCCACCACGATCGGGGGAACGCCGCTCATCTCAGCAGCCGCTCGGTGAACACGAATCCGAGAAACACCATGCTGATGACGCCGTTCATAGTGAAGAACGCAGCATCGAGCCGCGAAAAATCATTGGTCTTGACCAGCGAGTGCTCGTAGAGAAGCAGCAGTCCAGCTACCACAACACCCGCGTAATAAACAATCCCCGCGCCGGCGCCCGATCCCGCAACTGCAAGCGCAGCAACGGTCGTGAAGTGCAGAACGCGCGCGATGCCAAGCGCGTTCGCTTCTCCGAATGTCGAGGGGACCGAGTAAAGCCCATTCTCCCGGTCAAAAGAAACATCCTGCAGAGCGTACAAGATATCGAACCCGCCCACCCACGTCGCGACCGCGATCGCAAGCGCGATGAGCATCCACCACGGATCGCTCCAGCTGCCCGTGATCGCGAGATATCCGCCGACCGGCGCGATCGACAGACCAATACCCAGCACGAGATGCGACCACCGAGTGAACCGCTTGGTGTAGCTGTAGAACAAAACCCAACCGAGCGCGAGCGGCGCGAGGATGAAACAGAGCATGTTGAGCTGCCACGCACCCACGAAGAACACCGCCGACGCGATCGCAACTGCCATGCTCGCCTCGCGCACGCTCATCGTTCCCGAAGGAATCTCCCGCGACCGCGTGCGGGGATTGCGCGCGTCGATCTCGCGATCGACGATCCGATTGAATCCCATCGCCGCAAAGCGCGCCGTCGTGAACGCGACGACGACCCAGATCACATCGTTCAGCGTAATCGGCGCGACGTAGCTCGCCAGCACCACTCCGACGAGCGCGAACGGGAGCGCGAATATCGTGTGCGGCAGGCGTACGAGATTCGCGTGACGGCGCAGCAATCCCTGGCCGCGCAATGTTTGCCCTTCGCGCACCGCCGCCGAGGTTAGTGGGTCCTTACCGGGCGTCACTCGCCTTCCCTTTCTCCGATCGCTCGCCCGCACCCAGTCCCAGCTTCGACCACATCTCATCGACCCGCTTCTTCGTCTCGGGGTCCATCTCGATCAGCTTCGGCCAGTTGCGCGTGAATCCCTCCTCCGGCCACTTCCGCGTCGCGTCGATTCCCATCTTCGACCCGTACGTGAACGCTCTGCTGGAGTGATCGAGCACATCGATCGGCCCCATCGAAAATCTGACGTCGCGCTCCGGATCGATGTGATTGAGCGCCACCCACCACGCCTCCTGCACGTTCCGGACGTCGACTTCCTTATCCAGCACGACGATCACCTTCGCCAGCGACATGAGCCCCTGTCCCCACATCGCGTTCATCACCTTGTACGCCTGGCCGGGATACTGCTTGTCGATCGACACGAACACGAGGTTATGAAAAATCCCCTCGGCCGGCATGTGGTAGTCAACGATCTCGGGGACCGTGAGCTTGAGCAGCGGCAGGAAGATCCGCTCCGTCGCGTGTCCGAGGTAGTAGTCCTCCATCGGTGGTCGGCCGACGATCGTGGTGGCATAGACGGGCGAACGCCGCATCGTCAGCGCCGTCACGTGCACCTGAGGATACAAATCAGCTTCGGAATAGAATCCGGTGTGATCTCCGAACGGCCCCTCGACCACCAGCGGTTCCGAGGGATCGATGTAGCCCTCGATCACGAACTCGGCCTCGGCCGGAACTTCCAGATCGCAGGTGACCGCCTTCGCGAGACTGACCGGACGCTTGCGCAGAAATCCCGCGAACAGGAATTCGTCGATCGTCGGTGGCAGCGGCGCCGATGCCGAATAGACCGAGGCCGGATCCGCCCCGATCGCGATGACCACGGGCATCCGCTCTCCCTTCTCAGCCATCTCGCGCCAGTGCGCCGCGCCGACCTTGTGGCGCTGCCAGTGCATCGCCAGCGTGCGCGGGCCTAGCACCTGCACGCGGTACATGCCGACGTTGCGGATGCCGCGCTTGGGATCCTTCGAGATCACCATCGGCAGCGTGATGTATGGGCCGCCGTCCTCGGGCCAGCAGGTGATGATCGGCAGCTTCGACAGATCCACCTCGTCGCCCTTCAACACGACTTCCTGGCACGCGGGCTTCCCGCTCCGAACGCGCGGCGGAAACTTGCCGAGTTCGAGGAGCCGCGGCAGCATCGAGAGCTTGCCCATGATGCCCTCAGGCACCTTGAGATCGAGCATCTCGGTGATGCGCGTGCCGATCTCGTCGAGATCGTCCACGCCGAGCGCCAGCGACATCCTCCGCATCGAGCCGAAGAGGTTGATGACGACGGGATACTGGGAACGCTCACCATTGTCGAGAATCACGTGCTCGAAGTAGAGCGACTTCCCGCCGCCAGGCTGCTTCATTACGCGATCCGCGATCTCGCACACCTCGAGACGCGCTTTCACGGGCTCACGAACACGCGCCATCTCTCCGGCGCGATCGATGGCGGACAGGAATTGCGAGATGTTATCGAGGCTCACTTGGTTCCAATGGCGCTGATGGGACGTTCTCCGACGTGAATCGCCGCGACTCCAAACGACAGGCTCGACCACGTCACCTTTGTGAATCCGGCATTCTCCAACTTTCTTGCGAGCTCTTCCTCGACGGGAAAGTTCGCGACGGACCGGGGAAGATAGTGGTACGCCGTGCGGTGTCCGCTGACCAGGCGGCCGATGACGGGCAGCACGTGGTGAAAGTACGACTGATAGAGCGCACGCACGACGCGCAGGCGCGGCGTGGAGAATTCGAGTATCACGAAACGGCCGCCCGGAGCAAGCACGCGAAACGCTTCCTTGAGCGATGCCTCGAGGCCGGCGACATTCCTGATCCCGAACGCCACGATCGCGCCCGCGAGCTGTCCCGACGCGAGTGGCAGCTGGACCGCGTCGGCCGTCACCGGCGCGATTCGCCCGCCCTTCACCTTTTCCGCTCCGGCCTTCAACATCGGCTCGGCGAAGTCAGCGCCTATAACCAGACCCCGAAAGCCGGGCAAACTCGAAATCTCCGCGGCGACATCCATCGTTCCCGCGCACAAGTCGAGATATCGCCCTGCCTGGTCCCCTTCGACGCCAAGCAGAGCGATTGCCTTGCGCCGCCATCGGCGGTCGATGTTGAGGCTCAGCACGTGATTGAGGAGATCGTATCGCGGAGCGATCTCGGAGAAGATCCGCTGTACGTACGCGCGCTTCTCAGCGCCACCGGCAGCGGCGGCACTGGCAGTCGCCCCGTCCATGTCGGTGGCCAGCATCATCCGAAAGTTGCCCGGCAACGGTGCGCGGGGCAAGCTATCTTTCCGGCGCCTCCCAACCATGCCATCAAGGTCCTACACCGACGTATCCGACCAGCAGGTGGTCGTCTTCGCCCAGGAAGGGCGCGAGGACGCCTATCGCGAGCTGATCAAGCGCTATGAGCGACCCGTGTTCTCGCTCATTTACCGCATGGTGCGCGACAATGAGACCGCCGAAGACCTCGCGCAGGAAACCTTCATCAAGGTTCTGAACAACATCGACCGCTACCGGCCCGAGTTCAAATTCTCGAGCTGGCTGTTCAAGATCGCGAACAACATCACGATCGATCACCTCCGCCGCCGCCAGATCGACACCATCAGTATCGAGGGATCACCCGACGCGGTAACGGCCGAGAGAGCGCGCGCGACCTCGGTGACGGTAACGAGCGGAGGTGAATCACCGCTCGAAGAGCTCGAGTCGCGGGAGCTGGGCGCATCAATAGAGAAGGCGATCGCGCGGCTCCGGCCCGAGTATCGCGCCTGCATCATCCTGCGGCACGTAGAGGATTACTCGTACGACGAGATCGCTGAAATCGTGAAGCTGCCGCTCGGGACGGTGAAGACGTATATCCACCGGGCGCGGCAGGAGCTGAGAGAGTATCTGGGGGATCTGAGATGACCCTCTGGACCCATGGTTTTCGACCCGAAAAAGACCCAAAAAAAGACCCAAGAAAACCGGACAAAAGCTGAAACTTCACCCGTACCGAACCCGTAGGTCATCACGTGAGGAACCCATGATCGAGCACGATTTCCCCGACGATTTCGTCCCCATTGCGGCCGAGCTACAGCGACTCCCCTATATGTCGCCGTCCCGGGATTTTGCGAATCGCATAGTCGCGAGAATAGACCGTCTGCAGCCCGCCGAGGTTGTGGCCCCAATGAGAGCCTCCAGGCATCGGGAGCTGCAACAGGGTAGACAGCAGGCGGTCGTCCCGCGCCGCCAAATGGGCGTCATGCGGGCAACAGGCACGGTAGCGGCCGGCGTCGCCCTCATCGCCGCCGCGGCATTCATGTTCTTCGAGATCGACGTCCTCACGGCGATCCTGAGCGCCGCCACGGCTCAATACGCATTCGCTATCGCGGCGGTCGGTTCAGAGATCGGCGCCCTGGTGCTGGGACCCTCGACAATCGCTTACCTCCAGGCCGGCTCGCTTCAGGCCGTCGTTCTCTACATGACGCTCGTGGTCGGATTGTTCGGCGGATATGCCGCGATCCGTACCGCGGCTCAAATTGCCAAACGCAAGGCAGCGTAAATGAAATCCATCCTGCTTGGTGTCTCTCTATTGGTTACGGCCGCGGCCGTGCAGGATGCGCATGCTCAGCAGAGTAATGGCGTCAGATTCTCCGGATTCAGAGGGTACGCGCAGGTGACGACTGGTGACCTCACCGTTCCCGCCGGGACCACGACATCCGGCTCGGTGATGGTTGTCCGCGGAAATCTCGACGTCTACGGAAACGTCGACGGCGCGGCGACCGCGATTCTCGGCGACGTCATCGTGCACGAGGGCGGAAGGGTTCGCGGCGGAGCAGTCGCGTTGATGGGACACGTCCGCAATGAAGGCGGATCGATCCTCGGCGTCATCAAGGACGTCGGCGCTACACACAACCGGGCGACTGTAAGCTTCGGTGGCCGGCCACGGACTACGCTCGGCTCTCTCGTCACGGCCTTCCTCTGGCTCATGGTCCTACTTCTCGTCGGAACGTTCGTTCTCTTCTTCATGCGCGACTACTTCAAGCGCGCCGTCGAAGTCGTCACCAACGAGACCGGCCGCTCTCTCCTCACCGGAGTGATCGGCGGACTCGCATCGATTCCGGCTCTCGTCGCGCTCGTCGTAGCCATGGCGATCACGATCATCGGAATCTTCCTCATCCCGATCGGCGTCGCGGCCTTCCTTGTCGCCGTCTCCGGAATCGGGATACTTGGCTTCCTCGCAGTTGCGCAGGTGACCGGAATCGCGATCGCGGGAAAGAGAGATGCGGAGACTCCGGCCGGGCAGGAGCTGCAGTTCCTCTTCACTGGAATTCTTGCCTTCAGCGCTCTGTGGATCATCGCCGCTGCTTTTACGTGGTTCCCGATTCTCGGCGCGATACTTCGAATGCTCGCGTTCTCGGTGACGTTCGTCGCGGTCGCTACCGGGTTCGGCGCGGTGATCCTATCGTGGTGGCGAGCCAGACCCAAGAAGAACGCAGTAGCTGTCTAGAGCAGTCCTTTCAGCCGTCCGGCAAGCTCGAATAGCGCCTGTGCGGCGGGCGTCTGCGGCTCACTGACAACGATCGGTTCGCCGCGATCGGCCCCTTCCAAAACTCCCCCAAAAAACGGAATCTCGCCGAGGAGAGGGACGTCGAGCTCGTCGGCGAGTCGCTTCCCTCCTCCGCTGCCGAAGATCCTGTGCTTTTCCTGGCAGTGCGGACAGATGAAGTAGCTCATGTTCTCGACGATACCGAGGACCGGGACTGCCACGCGTTGAAACATCTTCGCGCCGCGCAGCGCGTCGCCTGACGCGACCTCCTGCGGCGTGGTCACGATGATGGCGCCATGCACCATCGTCGCCTGCACCAGCGAGAGCTGCGCGTCACCGGTGCCGGGCGGCATGTCGACCAGGAAATAATCCAGTTCGCCCCACTGCACGTCGCGCAGAAACTGCGTGATGATCTTCATGATGATCGGCCCGCGCCAGATCGCCGGCTGGTCGCGCTCGATCATGAACCCGAGGCTCATGATTTTGACGCCGTGCGCCTGGAGCGGAATGATCTTCTCGTTCTCGACCGGCGGCGGAGCGTTGACGCCCATCATGCGCGGGATGTTCGGCCCGTAGACGTCGGCGTCCATCAGGCCGACGCGCGCACCCTGCTTCGCCAGGGCGATGGCAAGGTTGGAAGCGACGGTCGATTTTCCGACGCCTCCCTTGCCGCTCGAGATGGCGATGACCTTTCCGAGGTGCGGATACGCGACGGGCGTCGGCGCGGGGACGGCGGCGCGCTGCGACTGCGTTTCCTGCCCCATGACGGGAAGCGTACGCGATGCAGCGCTCTTCGGGGCGGGAGGAGTCGAGGGTTTGTTCGACTGCGAGGCGTCCTTTACATCCACGCGCACATCGGTCACGCCCGGAACCTGTTGTAGCGCTTGTCTGACTTCGCGCACGACGGTGGCGTCGTCGTCCGGCGTGAGGAAGAGACTGAGCCTCACCTTGCCATCAGTGGTGGTCGCGATGTCGCGAATCATCTCGGCTTCGAGCACGTTTGTACCGACGCGGTTGTTCCGGATGCGCGAAAGCGCATCCGTGACGCGCTCCTGGAGATTCGCGGTCATCCCGTCGACTCTTCCGTGGCGAGAACAGCTCTCAGCTCCGAGACCTTGAGCTTGAGCTGTGTCTCAATCCCCTGAATGAAGGTGGCGGGCGAGCAATCGCATTCCGCGCATCCGCCCTTGATCAACAGTACGGCGGTGCCTGTTGCCGGATCGAATGCCTGCAGCTCGATCGCGCACTGCTCGATTCTCAGGATCGGCAGAATCGCCGCGAGCTCGTGGCGGATGTGGTGCTCTACATCTTCACGCGGGCGGGATCGTTTGCGGAGAACGCTCATGAGCGCAAGTTAGAGGGTGCGCGGCGCGGTTGCTACGGGCTTGCTCTCATGCCACCCCTTCCTTGTCCTCCGCGCTGAGAAACTCTCGCGCGGCCGCGACGACTCTGCGCCGCACAACCTCGAGATTGCCTTCGATTAGAGCTCCAGACGCCCGCGCGTGGCCGCCACCACCGAACTGCTTCGCAAACTTGTTCACATCGACGTCGCCCGTGCTCCGGAATGAAACCTTCACCTTGTCATGTCCGAGATCGCGGAAGAAGACAGCGAGGCGGGTTCCGCCGATCGAGCGCGGATGCTCCGCAATCCCCTCCAGATCCTCCGACCGCAGACCGTACTGCTCGGCCGCTCCGGCCGCCACCGAGATCCACGAGATTCCGTACTCGGGATCGACTTCCAGCGTCGCCAGCGCATCGCGCAGCAGGTGCAGCCGTCCCACCGGCATCGACGCGTAGAGCCGTCCGTACATCTCCTCCGGCTCGACGCCCGACGCAATCAGCTGCCCCGCGATGCTGAGGCACCGCGCCGTCGTGTTGCTGAACCGGAATCCGCCGGTGTCTGTGAGCAGCGCGACGTACAGCGCCCGCGCGATGTCCGGGGTCACCTTGAGACCCAGAACGGTCGCGAAATCGTAGATCAGCTCCCCCGTCGCGCACGCCGTCGTGTCGGCCACCATCATGGTGCTGGGCGGCTCGTCGCTCGGCAGGTGGTGATCGATCACCAGCTTGGGAATCGTAAGCCTGCGCACCGTCTCCGCCAGGACGCCGAGGCGCTTCACGTCGGAGATGTCGAGAACTATCAGTACCTCGGCATCCTTGAGACCCTTGGCTCCCAGGTCGCTCGCATCTCGAACATCAACGCCGAGGAGGAACTTGTACATCTCCGGCCAGGGCGTTGGGTTGACGATCTTCGAGCGGATTCCCATTTGGCCGAGCAGCCGCGAGAGCGCCGTCTCGGAACCGCAGCCGTCGCCATCCGCATTGATGTGAGTGGACATTGCGACAGAGCGTCCCGCGCGGAGCTCCTGCGCGAGACGCTCGATCGACTCCCGTCGCTGCTGGGGGACGCTTAGAAGGTCAAGCACTGCCTTCCGCGCGGGCCAGCTTCGAGTGCGATCTGCTGTAGAAGAAGTAGATCACGAGCCCGATGATCATCCAGTAGATAAGCCGCTCCCACGTCGCCTTCGGCAGGCTGGTCATCATGTAGCCGCAGATGAGGATGCCGAGAATCGGCACGAGCGGCACCAGTGGGGTCCGGAACGGACGCGCCAGATTCGGCGACTTGTAGCGCAGCACGATGATGCCCGCGCAAACGATGACGAATGCGAGCAGCGTTCCGATCGACACGAGCTCACCCAGGAGGCCGATCGGGAAGAGTCCCGCGACGATCGCCGCGACTATGCCGGTGAGAATCGTGGTGACATAAGGAGTCTTGAAGCGGGGATGGACCTTTCCGAAGACTGGCGGGAGGAGCCCGTCACGCGCCATCGAGTAGAAGATGCGCGGCTGACCCATGAGCATCACGAGCACTACCGATGCGAGCCCCGCGATCGCGCCGATGTTGATGATTGACCCGAGCCACGCTAGCGCCGGTCCAGCCTTCTCTATGGCGACGAACACCGGGTGCGGCACGTTGAGATCGGTGTAGTGCGCGAGGCCTGTCATTACGAGCGCCATCAGGATGTACAACACCGTGCATACGGCGAGCGATCCGAGGATTCCTATGGGCATGTCTCGCTGCGGGTTCTTTGCTTCCTGCGCCGCCGTCGACACCGCGTCGAATCCTATGTAGGCGAAGAACACCACCGCCGCGCCGCGTACAATGCCGCTCCAGCCGTAGTGGCCGTACTGGCCGGTGTTAGGTGGAATGAACGGATGCCAGTTGGCCTGGTTCACGTACATGAATCCGAAGCCGATCACGAGGAGCACGATCGTCACCTTGAGGATGACGATGAAGTTGTTAAAGGTCGCCGATTCCTTGATGCCGATGACGAGGAGCGTCGTCATCGCCGCGATAAGCACCATCGCCGGAAGGTTGATCACAGCGCCGGTATGAGAGAAGCCGATCGGCTGGATGAGAGCCTTCGTCACGGGGTCGTACTTCTCTATATCGGAGTATGCGTACGGCGCACTCGTGAACGCGGCCGGCATGTGAAGGCCGATCTGGTTCATGAACGCCGAGAAGTACCCCGACCATCCCACGGCGACGGTGGAGGCGCCGAACAGGTACTCGAGGATCAAATCCCACCCGATGATCCAGGCGACGAATTCGCCGAGTGTCGCGTAGCCGTAGGTGTAGGCGCTGCCGGCGATCGGGATCATGCTCGCGAATTCCGCGTAGCACAGTCCCGCGAAAAGGCATCCCAATCCGGATATAATGAACGAGATGACAATTGCGGGGCCCGCGTACTCCGCGGCCGCTGTTCCCGTCAGCACGAAAATGCCGGCGCCGATGATCGCGCCGATGCCCAGCGTCGTGAGGTTCAGCGCGCCGAGCGCGCGTCGAAGCGTGTGCTCCGTGGATTCACCCGCCGCCTCAGCCTGCAGGACAGCGATGCTCTTCTTCGTCCATATGCCCATTAGAAAAACTCCGAAAGCGTGGGTACTGTGCCGCCGGGACTCTGAAACATTCCACACTGCAGGGGCGCCAGAAGTTGTGTTGACGCGTGAAGCAATGTCAAGGAAATCTACAGCGAGTAGTTGGGCGACTCGCGCGTAATCGTGACGTCGTGGGGATGGGATTCGCGAAGCCCGGCGGCGGTGATCCGGACGAACTCCGATTCGGTGCGGAGCTGTTCGATGTCGGCGCACCCGACGTATCCCATTCCGCTGCGGAGGCCGCCCACCATCTGGAACAGCACGTCGCTCACCGGACCCTTGTATGGAACACGCCCCTCGATTCCCTCTGGTACCAGCTTCTTGGCGGACATCTCCCCTTCCTGAAAATACCGGTCGGCGCTTCCATCCTGCATCGCGGAGAGACTGCCCATGCCGCGAATCATCTTGAAACGGCGGCCCTCGAGGAGGAGCGATTCACCCGGACTCTCCTCGGTGCCAGCGAGCATCGATCCCATCATCACGCTGGATGCGCCCGCCGCCAGCGCTTTCACGATGTCGCCGGAATATTTGATTCCACCGTCGGCGATCACCGGAATGTCACCCGCGCCCTCGACCGCATCGAAGATCGCGGTGAGCTGGGGAACTCCGACGCCTGTGACGATGCGCGTCGTGCAGATGGACCCAGGTCCGACACCGACTTTCACCGCATCCACCCCACGCTCGACCAGCGCCCGTGCGCCCGCGCGCGTTCCGATATTGCCGGCGACGAGCTGCACATCCGGAAACATCTCGCGAACGATCGATGTTGCTTCGAGTACTCCCTCGGAGTGCCCGTGCGCGGTGTCGACGATCAGTACATCGACGCCGGCATCAACCAGCGCGCGCGCCCGATCGCGATAATTCGCCGCGCCGATGGCCGCCGCGACGCGAAGCCGTCCGTGCTGATCCTTGTTGGCGTGGGGGAAATCGCGGCGCTTGTGGATGTCCTTGACCGTGATCAGCCCGCGGAGGATTCCCTGCTCGTCGACGACGGGAAGCTTCTCGATGCGGTGCTTCCCGAGTATGGCTTCGGCTTCGTCAAGCGTGGTGCCGACGGGGGCGGTGACGAGGTTTTTCGACGTCATCGCCTCACGGAGCAAACGATCGAGGTTGCGCTCGAACTGGAGGTCGCGATTGGTGATGATTCCAACGAGCCTGTCGTCGCGGTCCACGATGGGAACGCCGGAGATCTTGAAGCGCTTCATCAGCGCGACGGCTTCGCGGAGCGTTCCATCGGGTGAGAGCGTGATCGGATTCAGGATCATTCCGCTCTCCGATCTCTTCACCCGATCCACCTCGGCGGCCTGCCGATCGATGGACATGTTCTTGTGAATGACGCCGATTCCACCTGCCCTGGCCATCGCCATTGCCATGTCGGACTCGGTGACCGTGTCCATGGCGGCGGAAGCGAAGGGGACGTTGAGCGGGATGCCGCGGGTGAACAGCGAGCCCGTGCTCACGTCCTTGGGGTGGACGAGCGAATGACGTGGCGTCAGCAGCACGTCATCGAAGGTCAGAACGACATCGTTTCTGACTCGGTGTAGCCCTTGTTCGGCGGCCGCCGAGGCCTTGATGCGCGAAAGCCCGCTTCCGGTTTTTGCCGGAGAGGCGGGCTTACTCGATGGCCGAGTTGTGGTTACCATAGCTAAATGTATGGCATTGTGCGGCTTGCGTCCAGAGGAGCCGCCGGACTGGGCGCGAGGCATTATGTCGATCTCCGAGGATTGTTTGTTGCCGCCTGGCGCATCATGGTGCGCACCAGCTGGTTCCAGCCAGGATGCGACCTCTCCAGTGCCGCCGTCGCCCAGCCGCGCGCATCGCAAAGTCCGAGGGCCACGCCCGGCGAACGGCTCACACCCATGTTGCAGTGCACCATCACGCGTTCGGCGTCCGGCCATTTGTCGAGGAACTCCGTGATCGCGCCTGCGTGGTCCTGCGCGAAGAGAATGTCCGATGGCTCGCCGCGCTGTGTAACGTCGTCGAAATGGAGCCTCAACACCGCCACGAACCGCGCCGAGACGTCGGCGGGCTTGGCGTCCGGGTCCGAGATCGAGATACAGATCTCTTTCAGACTCGGCTCGTAACGCTCGGCCTTTTCGCGCGAGAGCACTACGAGCTCGGGGGCCGACTTTGCTTTCGGCGCCCGCCGGTTTTCCGCCTTCCTGCGCACCTACTTGGCCTTGGGCGGCGGCCACGCTCCGAGAAGTTGCCGGACGGTGATGATCTGCGCGAGATGGTAGGAAGCGTGAGTGACGGCGACGAGCACGGTTCGCAGATAGGTCTGTCCGGTTCCGCGAGGGATCTTCGTCGTGAGATCCAGCTTGCCGTCAGTGGTGAAGCGCTCGAACGCCATTCGATCCTTCTTCCACCCGGAGACGCTCTCGTTCCACGCCTTCTCGCTCGCCGGCGCGGCGCTGGGCGGCCAGTAGTCGTCAGGCCATTTGAGCTTTTCCTCGTAGTCCGGATTCTGGACGAAATCGAGCAGATCGTGCTGCGTGATTCGAATATGCTCGAGCAGCTCCCACGCTGAGTGTGGTAATCCGTTCGGTCGCCTGCCGCGGAGCTCGGGGGGAAGTCCCTTGAGCGCGTTCTCCAGTGACGAGTGCGACTGCTCCCAATTCAGCGATGAGGCGACGATCGCGCGCCAGTCTTCCTTGTTACTCAATGGGAGCTCCGTGGGTGATAGTGACGACTCAATGTGATCAGGTCTTGCGCGATGGCGCCAGTCCTGGCCAGTATTGCCCGCCGACCGCCAAAGTGAGGCCAATGAGCGACAATCGCCGTGAGCAGCAATCGAGTAGCTGGCTGGGTCTCGTCCTGCGTGATGTGCAATTCTGGGTGCCGGTGGCGGTGCTCGCCGCCGGACTTCTCGTGCTGCGCTGGATTTCTTGAGCGCAATCAGGACTGAGGAGTCTCGCGGCGCCGCTGCGCCGGGCGCACTGGACGCTCGCCGTCTCCGCACTCTGCAGAGCGTGGGAATGCTCTGTGGACTTACAGCCGGGGCGTGGCTCGGTGCCGCCGAAGCGCCGACCAAGCTGGTGACGCTTGGGCTCTCGCCAGTGGTGATCTCGCTCAGCATGGTGATCGGTGTCTTTCTGGCGCGGTGGACGTTGCCGGCCCTGATCCAGGGAACGTCGTACGTCGCGGCAGATCTTCGGCAGGCACCCCACCTCATTGTGTGGGCAGTGCTCGCGGGCTGCCTGTGGGCGGTTGCAAATACGCTCGCGATTTTTGCCGTGCGCGATGTCGGACTGAGCATCGCTTTCCCGCTGTGGAACAGCAACAGCCTGCTCGGAATCTTCTGGGGCATTCTCTTCTTCCAGGAGCTGCGGGGCGCGGATTGGCGCCGCTGGGTGGGGGTGCTCGGGGGTGCTGGGCTCATGTTCGCTGGGGCGACCGCGCTGGCGATTGCATCCGCTGCGCAAGTGCCGGCGCGCGATGCGGCTCGTGGAGTCGCCGCCGCCCTGGGCGCCGGTGTGCTGTGGGGGACGATGTACATCCCGTATCGCAAGGCCTATCTCACGGGGATGAGTCCGCTCTCCTTCATCACGTTCTTCACCGTTGGAGAGCTGGGGATGATGACGGCGCTTGCCGTCACATATTCGGGCGGCGTGAGTCCGCTCTGGAGCCAGCTCTCAGGTGCGCGCCACGTGCTTTTCTGGCTCCTGGCCGGCGGTTTCGTGTGGGTCGTCGGAGATCTGTTTCAACAGTACGCCGTCAAGTACGCGGGGATCACGCGCGGCATTCCTCTCTCGAACACGAATCAGTTGTGGGGACTACTGTGGGGGATTCTCGTTTTCGGCGAGCTGCGGGGCGCTTCCCACTCGGTGTTGGCGCAGGTCATCGGCGGCTCGGTCGTGATGGCGGTCGGCGCCGGGGTCATCGCGCTGTCGTCGGTGAGTCGGAGCGAGCACGTGAGCTGGCAGAAGGCGGCAGCGACCGAGGGTGCGCGCTACGGAGTCGATCCCGAATACACGCGATCGCGAATCGCGGGCGAGGACGCGAGCTCGATCGTCCGCGGGCGGACCTGGATAGACTGGCTCGTGGTGAGCGTGGCGACGGCGACAATCATCGGTTTTGCGCTGGTGGCGCGGGCGCCGCAGATCGCGTTCGCGTGGGTGTGGGCTGCCGTGCTGGCGATCGTGACGCTCGGAATGTTGGCGGTAGCGGGCGTGTCGCTCTGGACGGCGACGCGATTTAACTGAGCGGGTCGAGTCGCGACTACCGTTTTTTGCCCAATGCGTCCGCGATTGCCCGCTCTGCGAGAGGCGCCATGACTCGGTAGCCGGTCTCATTCGGGTGAACTCCGTCGGGCGACAGCTCGCTGCGCATTCCCCCGCGCGCGTCGGCCATAGCGGAGTGGTAGTCGAGATACACAGCGCCGTGTTCGCGGGCGTAGTCCTTCATCCAGTGGTTGAGCGCGATGATCTTCGGCGCCGGCTGCAAGCCCGGTTTCCACGGATAGTCGTAGACGGGGAGCACGGACGAGAGCACCACGCGAATTCCGTTCGCGCTCGCCAGCTCCGCCATAGAGGCGAGGTTTTCCTCGATCATCTCGATTGTAGAGGGCCCGGTGTTTCCCGCGATGTCGTTGGTGCCCGCGAGGACCACCACGACTTTGGGTTTGAGGTCGATTACGTCCTGCCGGAAGCGGACGAGCATCTGGGGCGTCGTCTGACCGCCAATGCCACGGCCGATGTACGGCTTACCCGGGAACATGGTGGCGAAGTAGGGCGCCCATCCCTCGGTGATCGAGTTGCCGAGGAAGACTACGCGGTTTTCGTCATTCACGGCTGGGGAGAGTTTGGCGTTCGCTTCGCGGTATTTCTGGAGATTCGCCCAATCGTTCCGGAGTTTGTCATCCTGCGCCAATTGGCGCTGGGCAATTTCCTCGGCGGTCGGTTGAGCCGGCTGCGTGGACTGAGCACCCGCGGCTGATGACATGAACAAAACGAGAACGACCGCGCGCAGGTAATTCTTCACGTTGGCTCCCTTCTAGGATGCCTGAGAGATTGGCGAACGATGCAGGAAGTTATCGTCAGCCGCCCGGTCCGTCAGGTATGAGGCGGAATCCTACCAGGGGATCGCAACGCCCGCGCGCCAGTTGCCGTGCAACCCAACAGGGGCCTCGATGATCGGCTTGGCTTTTGCAATTTTGCGACGGTGCCTTTCATTCGCGCGCTCCGCGGCACGCGATGCGTCACGCGCACTTGATATCCACCGCCAAAAACCGAGTCCAACCATCGTCACCCCGAGCACCCGATGAGGCCATTGCGGGCCGGGATCACACTCGGGATCTAAGTTGAAGCTGCACCTGTCTATCATGAACGTCAGCAGGCCGCCTCCTATCCCTGCGACCGTCGTTTCGTAGTTCACGACCCCGTGCCAGTACTCTCCGGCGTAGATATGCCCTGCCCCGGGAATCAAACTCCCGAGAATCAGAGCGCGGCGGGGACTGCGGTAAAGATGTGTCTGCGGCGCTACCGCCGAGTCAGCGGCCGCCCGGGTACTGTCCTGGGCAGTGAGCGGTGACGTCCAGGCTGCAGCAATCAGAACAACAACAAGTGCCTTCATTGCGACCTCTATCTCTCGGTGTCAGTTGAACGGGAGAGATCAAGGTGCACTTCGGGAGGCCGACGCCAAATACGTCAAACGACGTATGCGCGTGGAAAGTGGTCCATGTCGGTGATGCGGAGGATGAGTGTAGGACACCACAAGAAAGAATACTGGCCCGGGGCCATCGGCTATAAAGCTGATGGCCCCGGGCCGTTCGTCTTCCGTTCTTTTTTCGAGATCTTCGCTGTCGCGATCTCAGGAAGTGTCTGGACGCGCTCCGGAGTGCGGTACTACTGCCAGTTGCAGTAGACGAGAGTATGGGCGGCGGTGTCCCGAAACCGATCCGCTGGGACCCGACAAATAGTGCCGTCCTCGGCGAGCAACGTGTCCGGCTCTTTCTTGGTGAGGACAGCCTTGGTGTACAAGCCAATGCGAGCGCTGCGGACTACGGCGCCATTCGGCGCGGGCTCGATAACGGGAGGGAGCGGGCCGCAACCGCTGAACAAGAGCGCCACCCCCGCGTTCACGACCAGGAAAAGCACCAAACGCCTCACGAAAACCTCCGCGTGAAAACTCGGCGCCTGATCGCCTTCACTCATCGCTGCAACAATTCAGATCTGCTCCTCCAGGAGCGCGATGCAGTGCGCTGCGAGGGTAGCGGTGTCATATTCGGTTCCGTCGGCCGCGCGCCACACGTAGTCGGTCAGTGGCGCCTCGATGGGGAGCAGCACTAGCTCCTTCAGGATCTTGGCGCCTTCCGGGTTTGCAGCTCTGCCCCGCCGAGAGACGGTGCCGCTCCAGACGATGACGTGCAGCTCGCCCAGTGGCGTATCCTTTCCCGTCTTGGAGAACCACGACACGCTTACCGCCGCCGTTGGTGCCTGCAACACGCACCCATTTGGCGTCCGGTGCTGTTCGACCGTGAGCTGGAGCTGATCGCCGCGCTTGAGAACTCGCTCGGGCGCGAGCTGATCCAGCAGAGCAGTGACGGCGCGCTGCACGACGTTCTTCTCTTTCGCGCTGCGTGAAGCGGTCCAGGGGGCAAGGGGCTTGTTTTGGTCGTCCATAGGTCAGTTCGATAATCGATGAGGCAAGACGGCGGCGAAGCCGCACCCGAGATGTGCGACCAGGGTTCTGCTCTTTCCGCTCGCGCGTCCCCTTCAAGTTACGTCAGGCCGGGGCGCGCGACTAGCCACCAACCCACATGTTACCACTCGAATCCTTGTGGAAGACATCTGGCGCGCCTACCGGACACACTCGAAGAACTGAGGCGACAAACGCACCGTATCGACCCGTCCGGCCGTAACCTCGATCTGGGTCGAATCGGGACGATGTGCGAAGGCGCGGACGAACAGCCGGTATCGCCCTGGAGGGAGGGCGTCAAACACAAATCCTCCGACGCTGTCCGCGGTCGCCGACGCGTGCGGTGTGTCGGGAGCGTCGCCAGGAGTGGTGGCGAGAATCGGATAGTGCGGGAGCGCACCACCGGAATCCGCGAGAGTACCGATCACGGCACCGAAACCCATCCTCAGCGAAGGACTCTGAGGCAGCCGCGGCGCCGGCCCTTTTGCGCGCACGTGCGTCGTGCAGCCTCCCGACATCGTCATCGCATCATTTGGGTTGGCGCTGCGGCAAGCGCTCAGGGCGAGCGATGCCAGAACAAGAGCGGCTGGTCTAGAAATCCCGCCCAAGTGTCCGCAACCGCCGTCTGATCCTGCGCGGCAGGAAGAACGCTGCCGCAACCAGCACCCGCTCGAGATCCAGCTCCTTGAGCTGATCAGGATCACCCATCCAGTGATCCTGAATCACCGTCCGCCCCGCATTTGCGATCAGCCGCTGGAGGGCCAGAACGAGCACGAACAAATCGTCCACTTCGCCGAGGAAGGGGATGTAGTCCGGAATGAAGTCCATCGGCATCACGATGTACGCGATCGCACCCGCGACGAGGAGCTTATCGGTGTTCGAGACGCGCCGATCTGTCAGCAATCCACCAAGCAGCCTCAGAAAATTCGGCAGATCCTTGACCGTCGACATCAGCGTGCGCTTGGCACCCGTCCTCGGCGATGAGACCGATGGCCGGTCGTCATCCCGGGCTTCGCGCGCACGCGTCCGCGCGCGCGAGGCCGCAGCGGCAGCCGCGGCACCACCTGTGGTGCCCCGCTTTCGTGCTGAGGCCGTGCTGGAGCGCGAGGATTGACTCTTCACTTACGCTGATCTCCCGGTTGTGGCGGCGGACTCTGGACCGAAGGTGATGCTGGTGGAGTTGTCGTCGCAGCCGGACCGGTCGGCCCCGCCCGCGTTGGCGGCTTCGAAGAAGTCACCGCCGACACAACCCCCGCAATCTCCGTTGCAACTGACTTGCCAGCGTTCGCCACATCGGTGACCACACCAACCGCTTTGTTCATCACACTCATCGTTCCGCCGATCACGCCGGCGGACATTCTTCCGGCGCGCAGCGTGTCCTCCACGCCCTCGGCGAACCGCTTCAACGGATTCGGCGCGGTCGACAGCTTCGGAGCGTACTTCGACTCCAGAAAGTCGATGTAATCGAGGATCTGATAGATCTTCTCCTCGGGTAGCGTATCGAGCTTGCGAATGAGCCGCTCACGCAGAATGTCGTTCATTTCCTTCGTTCCCCCTTTCGCCGTGCGATGAACGCCACATAGTAACGTCGCATGTCTCTTACTAATGGCTGGCAACTACGCTTCTGACACCTCGCATCCCG
>JADGQV010000123.1 GCA_017881465.1 Gemmatimonadaceae bacterium | reverse complement strand
TTGCGGCGCGCCGCGCCGCCCACGGCCACCTGCGCCTCGACGGCGAGCTTGGCATTCTTTTCCGGACGGGCCAGCTTGGCAACGGTCGAGAAAACATCGATCGCGAGTCCCCAGGCTGCGGCGTAGTCCAGCGTGCGCCCGTACGCCATGAGCGACCTGCAAACGGTCTCGTCGATCGACCTGCGGTTCGTCACTTCCTCGAGCACGGTGGTCAGCGCGCTCCGCACGGTATCGCCCTCGCTGACTCTCTCGATCGCGGCACGCACGCTGTGCAGCTGCGCCCAATTCGCCGGGTCGATGGACGATCCGGTATCGGCATAGGCGTCCACGAGACGCAGGACTGAAAGTCCGGCGAATATGGCGCACCAGGAAGCGCTGTCTTCCTGCATGGAACCGAGTGTATCGAAGTAGACTTGATGCCGGATCATAGGGCCTTTTTTGGGCGCAATTTGGTGCATTAAAATGCCACTATGCGCGCATTAAGGAAATGCCTTTTTCGTATCATCATAGGGGCGATTTCATATCACCTTCGGCGAGTTAAGCCCCTCCAGGAAGCTTCAACGCACCAGGGGGATTCGGTCCCTTAGAAGGCGCTCAGAGCGGGGTATGTACCAGTCGGCGAGGTCAAACCACCACGCGTCCGGGCGCATTTCGGTAGTCCGGATTCGCCTGTGGACCCCCAGGATTTTCCGAGGTTCGTACAGCCAGATGGCGGGCGCGTCTTCGTTGATAACGGCGAGGGCCTTTGCGAACTTTTCGCGCGCCTGGGTGGGGTCCGCCCGAAGCGCGCTATCGAGCAAGGCGTCGAATCTAGGATTGCTGTACGACCCATAGTTGACGCCATTCTTGCCGATGCCCTGGCTGCTCCACGCTCCCTTCATCCCGTCCGGGCTAGAGCTCATGGTCCAGCCGCCGAGCGCGGCATCGAATGCGCCACGGGCTTCCCTGTCGCCTTCCGTGGATGCTTCGAGCTGTTCCAGCTGCACGCGAATACCCATGCGGCGAAGCTGTTCCTGGAGCAGTGGTCCCATCCTGATCCTGTTCATGCTCGAAGTCGGGATGATGAGTGTGAAGGCGAGCTCTCGCCCGTTTTTCGCTCTCATTCCGTCCACGCCCCGACGCACCCATCCCAGCGAATCGAGAAGCCGGCTCGCGCGCGCCGAATCGAATGGGAGCTGTGCGCCCCGCGGATCCGTAGTCGGATAAGCACGCACGATCGGGCCGACGGGCACCAGCGCAAAGGTGTCCAGGACACTCCGCACCAGCGTGCCGCGGTTGACGGCCATGGTGATTGCGCGGCGCAGATCGCGATCGCCGAAGAGCGGGTGTGGCCGGGCCTTGTTCGTTGGATCGCGCAGATTGAACCGGAGAAAAGCGTAGTCCATTCCGGGCAGGAGTATCGTCCGGACGTTCCTGTATCGCGCGAGCTGCTGCAGGTTCTCTGGGCGGAGCGCATCGAACAGATCGGCGTCTCCGCTAAACAGCCTCGTCACCGCCGTCGTGAACTCCGGTGCGACGCTCCAGATCACCCGATCCAGCCTCGCCCGCCCGCGAAAATTGGAAGTATCAGCGATGATCTCCACCGAGGCGCCCTTGTCCCACTTTCGCAGGCGGAAGCGCCCGGTGCCGATGGGCGGCGGCGCGCCTTCGCGCAGCGAGTCGACTGGAATTTTCTCCAACTGGTGCGCGGGAAGGATGAGCAATTGCGCCGCGGCATCGAGGAACTGCGTCGGCGATCTCGCGCGAAACCAGAACACAGCCGTGAGTGAGTCGGTCACAGTCACGGAATCGATGTTCGCGAGCTCGGTGCCCATTCTACCGCCGAGCGCGGGGTTCTTGTTGAGCGCGAAAGTGAATTGAACGTCTCGCGCCGTGACATCCCTTCCATCGTGCCACTTTGCCCGCGGATTGACGTGAAAGGCCAGCGTCAGCGAGTCGCCAGACCAGCGCCACCGGTCAGAGAGGCCCAGGCGAAATCCTTTTTCGTTTCTGGTGTCCAGGTCTGGGCCGACGTCGGCGAGGTAGTCATAGATCTGCTCGGTGATCTGCTTCGCTTGAACGCTGATAACGAGAGGAGGGAAGAGCGTCCCGGGATCCGCGGTCGTCGAGATGACGAGCGTGCCCCCGGCGTCGGCGGGCCCGGCCCCGGGAGCGTGCTCCGTACAGCCCCCCGCAAAAAAAGCCAGCGCAATGACCGCGAGTTTTCTCATTGACGGGAAGGTAGCGCCGTCAGCCACGCGTGGAAGGCATTAACTCACTGGTGATAGAAAAACGACAGTTTGAGAAATAAAATCGACATTGACCGACTTGCGCGCTCATGGAAGTCTCAATGGTACATGGGAAACCCAACTCCGAAGCGGACCGACGCGATGCCCACCTTTCAGGTGGCGCATTTGCGGCGCGATGGTCAGGACATAATCATTGTGCCCGTGGACCGCACTTTCGGGAAAAGATCGCCCGCGGAGCAGGCTCACATTCAGGAAGCGTTTCAGCGGAGTGCGGTCTCGGTGGAAATGAACGGCGTCGTGGTTCCGGTCTGGGAAGATGCGGCCGGCAGAATGGCATTTCGTGCTCCCCCACCCTGGCACGAGTTCCTGAAGAGCATAGACATGGTCTTTGTCGCGACCGCGCTGAATCGCATCCTGAGCCTCGAGTCGCGGTAACTCTAGCGCGTCTCGCCCTGGGGCGCGCGTGAGATTCAAGGATCATTTCTCGGAACGCGCGGCGCTCTACACCGCGTATCGGCCGCTTTATACCGAGAGGCTGTTCGAGTTTGTGGCCGGCCAGACGCGCCAGCATTGCGAGGCAGTTGAATCGCATGCGGCGCGCGGTGATACTCCAGTGGTGATTGATCCTTCCTTGTTGCGCAGAAACTCATCATTGCGCGGAAACTCTTCGGCATTGCGTAGATACCCTTCGGCCGTACTGGCGCTTGCGCTCGTTGCGCTCCTTGTCATCGCGCCGCGCAGCGACGCGCAGCACGAAAACCACGCAGCAATGCAGGACATGCAGGGCGATACGCTCGTCACCGCCCCGACCACACCGAGCCGTCCGCGCTCGGACTCGGGCGCGATCGCGGACTCGCTGCTCGGGGTCTGTAAGCCGCACGTCACACATTCGATCGACGCGTACTCCACCTGCCTCGGCGACGGCATCGCATCGCTCTCGTTCGCCGGAAACATCGCCCTGGCGATGGGAACGCTCGATCGCATCATTCACATCGATCCCTCGCTCGTTCTGCTCGGACATCCACTCGCGCACGCCCTTGGATATGCGGTTCGATCCACGCCCGCGACCGCGACGCGCCTGCTGTCGCAGTGCGACGACCGCTACCAGTCGGGATGCTATCACGGAATTCTGCAGCGATACTTCGACGCGCGGATGGGGATGCCGATAACCCAGAGCGTGTTGCTGGCGCCGTGTGATGGACTGCGCGGCACTCGCGAGCATTCCGGCTGTTCGACTGCCTTCACGGGACCGGTCACGGCCTCATGATGTGCCACCGCTACGACGTTAACGCGTCACTCAAGGATTGCGATCGGCTCGCCGGCGACTGGGACGAGCGGAGCTGCTACAGCGGCGTGTTCATGGAGCACAACATGGGCGCCAGCATGCAGGCGTTCGGCGTCGGCATGTTCGGGATGCATCGGCATTCGATGCCGGCGGCAAACGTCGTTCTGTTCAAGCCCAACGATCTCCACTATCCCTGCGACGCCACACCTGCTCGCTACCGGCGCGAGTGCTACGAGGGCGCGGTGCGACATCTCGCGTACGCGCCGAGCGAGCTTCCGCGTGGCGTAGCGTTCTGCAAGTCGCTGCCGGAGGGAGAGAGCCGGTCGCGCTGCTGGGACGGCGTGGGGTTGCAAGTCGGAGGATTCTTTTCGGACTCGGCGTCGCGCCAGCGGGCGTGTCAGTCGGACGTAATACGTGACGTTGCGGCTTGTGTGGAGGGGGCCGGCGTTATTCAAAGCCTGCCTGCGAGGAATCGGCCCTAGCGCGCAAGAGGCGATGTCATGACGAGCCTCCTCAGCGTTCTCGACCAGTCGCCGATCTCCGAAGGGTCAACTGGCGGGGACGCTCTCCGAAACAGCATCGATCTGGCGCAGCTCGCCGAGTCGGTCGGGTATCGCCGCTATTGGGTCGCGGAGCATCATGCCACGCCGATGCTGGCGAGTCCGAGCCCTGAGGCGCTGATCGGTCCGATCGCCGCTCTCACGAAGCGCATTCGCGTCGGCTCGGGCGGAGTAATGCTTCCCCACTACAGTCCGCTCAAGGTGGCCGAGACGTTCAGCATGCTCGCTGGACTCTTTCCCGGGAGAGTCGATCTCGGCATTGGGCGGGCAGCGGGAACGGATCCTCTGGCGACATTCGCGCTGCAGCGAGATCGAAGGCAGGCGGCGCCCGACGATTTCCCGGAGCAGCTGGTCGAGCTGCGCGGATATCTCGAGGGCAGCCTGCCGGATCAGCATCCATTCGCGCGCGTGGCGAAACTTCCAGGCGGACCGGAAGCGCCCGAGATCTGGCTCCTCGGCTCGTCCCCTCAAAGTGCGATCTGGGCTGGAGAGCTGGGCCTGCCGTACGTGTTTGCGGACTTCATTAACTCCGAGGGCGCGCACATTGCGGCGCTGTACCGGGAGCGATTCACACCATCTGCTCGGTTGCGAGAGCCCAGGATGATTGTGGCCACGTGGGCGCTTTGCGCCCACACGCAGGAGGAGGCGGAGCGACTCGCCACGAGCAGCCGGATGGCGCTCTCGTTACTGCGCACGACCGGGAAGATGATACCTGTACCAACAGTGGAGACAGCGACGCGATTTCTCCAAGAGCCCGCCGGAGCGCTTCCGATCGCGCGCCGCCGGCGCATGACGCTCGGCACCAAACCGGTAGTGCGCGACGGCCTCGAAGCGATCGCGCGCGAGTACGGCGCCGAGGAGCTGATGATCGTGACCATCACGCACAGCCACGAAGCGCGGAAACAGTCCTACAGGCTGATTGCTGAGGCATTCGAGCTCGGGGCAGCAAGTTGAGACTCGAGCGCGGGGTGCGCGAATTGCCGGATCGTGGCGAGCTGGGAGAGACCGCCGCCGACGTAGAGACCGCCGCCGACTTATAGAGGAGCGCGAGTGGAAAAGCGAAAGATCGGCACGCTCGAAGTATCGGTCGTGGGCGTGGGCTGCAACAACTTCGGCATGCGCATCGACAAGACGCGCACCGAGGAAGTCATCAACGCGGCGCTCGACGAAGGGATCAACTTCTTCGATACCGCCGACATGTACGCGAGCGGCAGGAGCGAGGAGCTGATCGGCCGCTTTCTTATCGGCGGCGGGCACCGCTCCGATGTGATCATCGCCACCAAGTTCGGCAACGACATGCCCGGACAGGGTCGGGGCGCGCGCCCTGAATACGTGAGGCAGGCTTTCGAGGCGAGTCTCAAGCGGCTTCGTACGGATTACATCGATGTGTATCAGCAGCACGTCCCCGACCCCGATATCCCCATCGAGGAAACCCTGGG
The DNA here is from genome assembly GCA_017881465.1 of Gemmatimonadaceae bacterium. Classification (GTDB taxonomy): domain Bacteria; phylum Gemmatimonadota; class Gemmatimonadetes; order Gemmatimonadales; family Gemmatimonadaceae; genus UBA4720. The sequence goes on along the minus strand of JADGQV010000123.1, from coordinate 1,026 downwards.
CGCGCTCGACGAGCTCGTACAAGCCGGCAAGGTGCGGGAGATCGGCTGCTCGAACTTTTCGGCGCAGCAGATACGCGAGGCGCAAGCCGCTGCCGCTCGTGGCCCGGGTTCAGCGAGGTTCGTGAGCGTTCAGAACGAGTACAGCCTTCTTCATCGAGAGCCGGAGGAAGGCGTGCTCGCCGAATGCGAGCGACAGGGCCTGGCGTTCCTTCCTTTTTTTCCGCTCAAGAGCGGGTTGCTCACGGGAAAGTATCGAAAGGGCCAGCCGATTCCCGAGGACACGCGGGTCGCGAAGTACGAGCGCTACCGGAAACTTCTGACCGATGAGAACCTCGACAAGGTGGAAGTCCTCATCGAGTACGCCGAGTCGCGCGGCCACACGATTCTGGAGCTGGCGTTTTCATGGCTGCTCGCGCATCGCGTCGTCGCGTCGGTGATCGCCGGCGCTTCATCGGCGCAGCAGCTAAGTGCCAACGCCGCGGCCGCGGGCTGGAAGTTGACTCCCGCAGATCTCCAGGAGATCGACGCGCTATTGCGCGCCGACGCGGGAAAGACTGCGACGACCTGAGGCCATCTGCTTCGTGGCCTTCTCAGCGGGCTTCCCGTCCAGTGCGGGACCCGGACGCGGTGAGACGGGTATGCCAGCCAGAGTGGCTCAAGGCGTCATACATAACATTGGAGATATAGTGAACCGAATCATTCTTTCAACTCTGGTTGCGGCGGGCATCGCGGCGGCGGCACCGGCTGCGCGCGCGCAGAGCTCGTCCAATCCGTTCCAGATAGGCGGCGCGGCGGGCATCGCGTTCCCGACCGGCGATCTCGGCACGGCAACGAACACGGGCTACAACGTCACACTGGCCGTGGGTTACAATCCGCCGGCGGCGCCGGTTGGGCTGCGGTTCGAGGCGGCGTACAACGAATTCGGGCGCCAGGTGGGCGGCGGCAACATCAACATCGCCGCATTCACGGCAAACGCGGTGTTCGCGCTGCCGGCGTCGGGATTCACGCCCTATGTGATTGGCGGAG
>JADGQV010000047.1 GCA_017881465.1 Gemmatimonadaceae bacterium | reverse complement strand
GATCCTTTCTGGTCGGGACTCGAGCGACAGCGCTCAGCGGTTCGGTCACTGACCCGGTTTGATCCTTCGGAGTTCCGCAGTCACAACGCGGCGGAGGTCAACGACTTCGTTCCGACCGACTACCTCGACAACAAGCGCGCCAGGCGGCTCGACCGGTTCGCGCAGTTCTCCGTGGTTGGCGCGCAGATGGCCCTCGCCGATGCGGATCTCGACCTCGCGAAGGAAGACCGGGAGCGCATCGGAGCCAACATGGGTACGGCTCTGGGTGGGATCGGCTACGCGGAAGGCCAGCTTGCTGTCTATCTCACACAAGGATTGCGTGCGGTGGACGCGACACTCGCGCTCGCGGTATTCGGGGGCGCCGCAAGCTGCAACATCGCGATCGAGCTCGGTGTCATGGGCCCGAACTCGACCAACGCCATGAGCTGCGCGTCGGGAACCATCGCTATCGGGGACGCGTTCAGGCAGATACGGGACGGCTACGCAGATGTGATGATCGCGGGCGGCGCCGAGGCTCCGCTTGCCCCGCTCTGCTTCGGCGCGTTCGCGCTTATTCGCGCGATGTCCACGCGCAACGAGGAGCCGGAGACGGCTTCGCGCCCGTTCGACAAGGATCGCGACGGATTCGTGATGGGCGAGGGAGCGGCGGTCCTGGTTCTCGAGGAGTACGAGAGAGCGAAATCGCGGGGTGCCAAGATCTACGCCGAGGTCGCTGGGTACGGCACGACGAACGACGCGCACCACATGACGGCTCCGCGTCCCGACGGCTCGCAGGCGGCGAGATCGATGCGGCTGGCGCTCGAAGACGCCAACGTGTCAGCCGGCGAGATCGGCTACGTCAACACTCACGGAAGCTCGACGCTGCTCAACGACACGACCGAGACGATGGCGATCAAACAGGTGCTGGGCGATCGCGCGTACAAGATTCCGATGAGTGGAACCAAGGGCTACTACGGCCACGCACTGGGCGCATCGGGCGCGATCGAGACGGCGATATGCGCGCTTGCAATCGAGCGCGAATGGCTGCCGCCAACCGTCAACCTACAGGTTGCGGACAAGGCCTGCGATCTTAACTTTCTGCCGGGAACCGGGCGGAAGGAACGCGTGGAGCACGTCCTCACGAACTCCTTCGGCTTCGGCGGAATAAATGCCGCGCTGGTATTGCGCCGGGTGATCTAGGGATCTCACGCGCCGCGGCCCCATCAATCCGGAACAGGGGGCAGCAAATGCGGGACGCGTGGCGCCACTTCGCAGCAGAATTCATCGGTACTTTCGCCTTCGTATTCGTCGGGAGCGGCGCGATCATGACCGCGCGCATGTCGCAGAGCCCGGCCGGTTTGGTCGAAGTCGCGCTCGCACACGGCCTGACCATGGCCGTCATGGTGAGCGCACTGATGCGAATCTCGGGGCACTTCAATCCCGCGGTTACGTTGGGAATTCTCGCCACGCGACGAATCGAGCCCATGATGGCCGCGCTCTACATCGTCGCACAGATCCTCGGCGCGATCGCGGCGGGGTACGCGCTCAAGGCGTCGTTCCCGGAAGCGGTATTCGTCGCCACGCGCGGCGGCGGGCAGGCTATTGCGCTCGACATCACGGGCGGCCAGGCATTCCTGCTCGAGGCGATCGCGACGTTCTTCCTCGTCTTCGTGATCTTTGGAACGGTGGTGGATCTGCGAGGCCCCAAGATCGGTGGTCTGGCGATTGGTTTTGTGATCGCGGCCGACATACTGGCAATCGGTCCGCTCACCGGCGCGTCGATGAACCCGGCGCGCTCGTTCGGGCCGGCGGTGGCCAGCGGCGTCTATGAAGCGCAATTACTGTATTGGGCCGCGCCGATCACCGGCGCGTTGATAGCGTCGCTTCTCTACGAGTTCCTGTTCATGCGTCGAGGGCGCGAGCCGGTCGACCACGGGGAGCTGAGGCCGTAAATCGGAGCTCGCACCAACTTATCCTCATCTCGGAGCAGGAGTCGCGCTTCGACGATCTGAGAGAATTGTCCATCAGGGTGTGATGGCCGCGGAGCCCGTCGGGACCCTATACAACCATGACAATCATTCTATACAACTATATTGACATCCTTTCTATATAACTATATAGTTGTATAATACTAGAAGGCACTCAGCAACTCGTATAAGAACTCCCACCGTATGCGACCATCAACCGTTCTCTGGGCGTTGGCCCTCGCGGCCGCCGCCCCGCTTGGCGCACAGGCGCCGCTCTCACTGGGCGAAGCGTTCCGGCGAGCCGATTCCGCCGCCTATTCCAATCGGACCGCCGGCGGCAACGCCCGTGCGCAGAGTGCCCAAGCCACCGCTACCCTCCAGGGGATCCTCCCCACCGTGCGGACCGAGGCTGGCTACGTGCGGACTGATAATCCGCTGGCCGCTTTCGGATTCACCCTCCAACAGCGCGGTGTCTCCCCCGCTTCCTTCAACCCCGCGAGCCTCAACTATCCCTCGCCAGCGACCAACTGGAGCGGCGGCGTGGTGGCCGAACTTCCGATCTTCAACGCTGATGCCTGGTTCGGCCGCGCGGTCGCCTCGAGCGCCGCCGCCGCCGCGAAGGCCGGCTCCGGCTGGACCCGCGAAACAACCCGCGTCGATGTAACTCGCTCCTATTTCGGTGCCGTACTCGCCCGGGAACAGGTGCGCACCCTCGAGACCTCCACCGCCGCCGGCCAGGCCCACGTACGCCAGGCCGAATCGATGGTAACCAACGGACTCGCCACCCGCTCCGACGCACTCCTCGCTTCGGTGCAGCTGGGCCAGATGGAGGCCCAGTTGATCGGCGCCCGCGGCAATGCCGGCATCGCCCGCGAGCGGCTGGCGCTCCTGCTCGGTCAGCCCGGCGACACCGCCTTCACACTGCCCGACTCGCTCCCCTCGGCGGTCCAGATCCGGAACCTGATGACCCCTTCGATACGGGACTCCGCCGCCCGGCTCGACGTGACCGCCGCGCGGCTCGGCCTCGAAGCCGCCCAGCGCGACGTGCGCCGCGCCAACGCCAGGTACATGCCGCACCTCAACGGCTTCGGCCGCTACGACTGGAACAGCCCCGACCAACTCTTCGGCGGCCCCAGCAGCTACACCGTCGGCGTCATGGCCTCATGGTCTCCCTTTGCGGGGGCGTCCGAAATCGCCGATCGCCGGGTGGCGCAAGGCCGCGCCGACGCCGCGCGTGCCATGGCCGAGGCGGCCGGAGCCGGTGCGGCGCTGGAACGGAACGCTACCCAAACCCAGCTCGCGGTGGCGATTGCCCAGCTCGGCATCGCGGAGATCTCCGTGACGCAGGGTGCCGAGGCCCACCGCATCGTGGCAAAGAAGTACACCGGTGGCCTAGCCACCATCGCGGAACTGCTCAGCGCTGCGGCCGTCGAGACCCAGACGCGACTCAGTCTCTCCGAAGCGCGATACCAAGCCATCGTGGCCAATGCGGCAGCTCGACACGCCGCCGGTGCAGACCTGATGGCCCTTACTGTTCTGGAGAATTGATATGCGGAGGTTGATTCCCGTAGTCGGCACGGTCCTGGCGACATTCCTGCTCGTCGCGTGCGGCCCGGAGGCGGCGCCGACCCCGTCTGAAAGACTTTCGCTGGGCGGTACCCGGGTGGCAGTGACCGACGCAGTCATCGTCGACGCCTTCGACGCGTCCGGCACCGCCGAACCGGTGCGACTCGCCACCCTGAGCACCAAGTTGATGGGGACGGTAACCGCAGTCTCGGTCCATGAGGGCGACCGTGTCGCGGCGGGTCAGCTGCTGGTGCGGCTCGACGCGCGGGATCTTGACGCGAAGCGCGCTCAAGTGGAGGCCGGACTTGCCGAGGCCACCGCGGTGCATCACGAAGCCACGGTGCAGGCCGCGCGGATCCGCGCCCTCTACGCCGACAGCGCCGCCACGAAGTCACAGCTCGATCAGGCGGAGATGGGCCTCGCGCGCGCCGAAGCGGCGGTGGCCACCGCTCGGGGAATGGCCGCGGAACTCGCTGCCACGGCTTCCTACGCCGAGGTGCGCGCGCCGTTCGCGGGCGTCGTGACCCGTCGCTTCGTGGACCCGGGGTCGTTCGCGGCGCCGGGCGCGCCGCTCGCGACCGTGGAGGACGCCAGCACGCTGCGTGTGACGGTGAACGCGGCGCCGGATGCGGTGCGCGGCCTCCGGCGCGGCGCGACGGTCGGCGCCACAATAGGTGACACTGCGGTCCGGGCCACGATCGAGGGCGTGGTGCCCGCGGGCGCCAATCTCTACACCGTCAATGCCATGGTACCGAACTCCGGCGGCCGCTTCCTGAGCGGAAGTGCCGCCACCCTGTCGCTCCCACGCGGAACCCGCCGCGCCATTCTGGTGCCAGCGGGCGCGGTCGTCCGCCAGGGGGATCTCACGGGCGTCCGCACCGTGACGGCAGGCCAAGCGTCACTCCGCTGGGTCAAGCTCGGCCGCACGCAGAGCGTCGTCGTCGAGGTGCTCTCCGGGTTGGCACCGGGCGACACAGTGCTGGTGGCTGGCGAGAAGCGCTGACCATGGGCATCGCCGGACGGATCGCGCAGGCGTTCCTGCGCTCGAAGCTCACGCCCTTGGTCACCATCGCCTCCCTCGCGGTTGGCGCGCTCGCCATTTTCGCCACGCCACGCGAGGAGGAGCCGCAGATCTCGGTGCCGATGATTGACGTGATGGCCGCGCTTCCCGGCGCTTCCCCCACCGAGGTGGAGAACCTCATCACTCGCCCGATCGAGAAGTTGATGTGGGAAATACCAGGCGTGGAGTACGTCTACTCGATGGCGGGTGAGGGAACGACGCTGGTCACGGTGCGCTTCAAGGTCGGTGAGAACCAGGACCGCGCGGTGAGCCGAGTCTTCACCAAGCTCGGCTCGGCGGCGGATCGCTCGCCTCCCGGGGCGATGCCGCCGCTCGTCAAGCCGCACTCGATCGACGATGTGCCAATGCTGGCCCTCACACTTCACGGTGGCGGCTACGGTTCCGACGCCCTCCGGGCCATGGCCGCGCACCTCGCTGACGAGCTCGCCACGATTCCCGACGTGGCCCGCATCGACCTCATTGGCGGTGAGCCATCGCAACTCCGCGTTACTCTCGACGCCGCCCGCCTGGCGGCGAGCGGCGTGACCCCCGGCGAAGTGATTCAAGCGCTCCGCGCCGCCAACGTCCGGCTTCAGGCCGGTGAGTTCGCCTCGGCCAATCAGGTTTTCCAGGTCTCTGTCGGTGCCCCGATCCGCACCGTACGCGACGCCGGCGACGTTGTCATTGCCAACCGCGGCGGACCGGTCTACCTCCGTAACGTGGCTACAGTCGTCGAGGCGCCAGCTGAGGCTATCGACTACGTGACCCACGCCGCGCGGGGCGAGAGTGGCGAGCAAGCCGTCACCATCGCCGTCGCCAAGCGGCCGGGCGTGAACGCGACCGACATCGCGAACGCCGCCCTGGCGCGGGTCGATGAAGCGAGGAGCCGGCTCCTGCCCGCCAACGTGAAAGTGGATGTCACCCGCAACTATGGCGAGACCGCCAGCGAGAAGGCCAACGAGCTGATTCTGCATCTGCTCATCGCCACGGTCTCGGTCACCATTCTGGTCGCCCTATTTCTCGGATGGCGCGAGGCGCTGGTGGTGTTGGTGGCCGTGCCGGTGACGCTGGCGCTGACGCTATTCGTGTACTACGCGATGGGGTACTCCCTCAACCGGATCACGCTGTTCGCACTCATCTTCTCGATCGGCATCCTGGTGGACGACGCCATCGTGGTGGTGGAGAACATCTACCGGCACATGCAGATGGGGGATCGCACTCCCGACGTGGCCGCGGTCGAGGGCGTTGACGAGGTCGGCAACCCGACCATCCTCGCCACGTTTACCGTCATCGCCGCCATCCTGCCGATGGCGTTCGTCTCGGGGCTCATGGGCCCCTACATGCGACCGATTCCGGTCGGCGCCTCTGCGGCAATGCTCGCTTCGCTCGCGGTGGCGTTCATCATCACGCCGTACCTCGCGCTCCGCCTGCTCAAGGGCCACGTCGCCGCCGGGCCCCGCATGCCCGACCGCGCGCACGAGCCGGAGGAGGTCACGCGCTTCGCCCGGTTCTACGCCGGCGTGATGACGCCGCTGATGGACTTCCCGCGACGACGCCTCGCATTCTATGGTGGCATCGGTGTTCTCCTCCTGCTCTCGATGGGACTCGTGGCCGTCAAGCTGGTCGAGGTCAAGATGCTGCCCTTCGACAACAAGTCGGAATTCCAGGTGGTGCTCGACCTGCCGGAAGGAGCGACCCTCGAAACCTCCAACGCCGCGGCCGGGGCGGTGGCGGCGTACCTCCGCACGGTGCCGGAGGTGGTCAGCACCGAGACATATGCCGGCACGTCGGCGCCCTTCAACTTCAACGGCCTGGTGCGGCACTATTTTCTGCGTCGCGGCGCCAACGTGGCCGACGTGCAGGTCAACCTTCTCGCCAAGGGAGAGCGCCACCGCCAGAGCCATGACATCGCCGTGGCGGTCCGGCCGGCCGTGGATTCTATTGCGCGCGGCTTCGGCGCCAACGCCAAGATTGCCGAGATCCCACCTGGGCCGCCCGTGCTCTCGACACTGGTGGCGGAGATTTACGCCGCCGACGACAGCACGCGGCTCGCCGCTGCTGCGCGGGTCAAGTCGGTCATGGAGTCCACGCCGGGAGTGGTGGATGTGGATTGGACCGTGGAGGCGCCCCAGGCCCGGCGCGTTTTCCGTGTGGATAGAGTGCGCGCCGGCGAGGCGGGTGTAACCGTCGAGCAGGTGGCGCAGGTACTCACGATGGCGCTCTCGGGTGCGGACGCGGGACTTGCCAGCGCGCCGACATCACGCGAGGGCGAAGTCATCGTGGCGCGGCTCGACCTGGCCACTCGAAGCGGCGTCGAAGCGCTCCTTGCCGTGCCGGTGGCCACGACGCGGGGTCCGACCCCACTGGCAAGGTTTGTCACAGTGGATTCCACCACACGTGCACCGCTCCGGATGCGGAAGAACCTCCGTCCGGTCATCTATGTGACCGGCGACGTCGCTGGCTCCATTGAGTCGCCGGTGTACGCCATCCTTGCGATGAACCACGCGCTCGACACCGTGCGGGTGGAAGGTGCGGCCATCGCGCGCTACAACGCGGCGGTGCCGGACCGGCTGGACGAAACGGCGCTCAAATGGGATGGCGAATGGCAGGTTACCATCGAGGTCTTCCGCGACCTGGGTCTCGCCTTCGCCGCCGTGCTGGTCCTCATCTACGTGCTGGTGGTGGGGTGGTTCCAGTCCTTCAAGGTACCGTTCGTCATCATGGCGCCGATCCCGCTCACTCTCATCGGCATCCTGCCGGGGCATGCCCTCACCGGTGCTTTCTTCACCGCCACATCGATGATCGGAATGATCGCCTTGGCGGGAATCATCGTGCGTAACTCCATCCTGCTGGTGGACTTCATCCAGCTGGCCGAGGCGCGCGGACGGCCGCTCCGCGAAGCGGTGCTCGAGGCGGGGGCGGTGCGGTTCCGCCCGATCGCGCTCACTGCCGCCGCGGTGGTCATCGGCGGGCTCGTGATGGTGCTCGACCCGATTTTCCAGGGGCTCGCGGTGGCAATGATCAGCGGCGCCATCGTGGCCACCCTGCTCACTATGGTGGTGGTGCCGCTCCTCTACTGGGAGCTTCGGCGCCGGGAGGGAACGACAACGTGAAGATGCTCGTGCTGACCTACAGCGGTGCGGATCCCGACCGGGTGAGCGCCCTGCTCGACGAGGCCGGCGTGCCGGGGCACACCTGCCTCGAGGGCGCCCGCGGCCACGGGCTTACCGGTCCGCGGGCCGGCACCCGCGCCTGGCCCGGCGATGTAACCGTTTGCTTCTCCGTGGTGGACGATGTAGTGGCGGAAGTCGCCGTCACACGTTGCCGCGCGGCGCAACTGCCCCCTGGCGAGCGGCTGCACATGGCCCTCCTGCCTGTCGACTCGTTCTTCTAACATTGGAGATTAAGAATGTGCAATGACGCGCTTATCCGGCGGATCGCCGGACTCTTCGTGATGGCATCGGTGGCGCTGGGGGTCTGGGTGAACCCCGCGTGGTTCATCTTCACCGTGTTCGTGGGCTTCAATCTCTTCCAGTCAAGCCTCACCGGGTTCTGCCCGCTGGAACGGATCCTCGGCCGGGCGCGCCTCTTCGGGTGTGAGCCGCGGCGGGGCTGAGGGCTACTTCCGGCGCCGGAGGAGCTTCCGCTTGCGGTCGAGCTCCTGCTCCAGCCCGCCGCAGACGAGCTCGCACATCCTGAAGACCTGTGGGTCGGTGATGCGGTACCAGCTGGTCGTGCCCTCCTTGCGGCGGTCCACATACCCCTGCTGGAGGAGCACCTGCAGATGCTTCGAGACGTTGGCCTGGCCGCCGCCGGTGCGCTCGGCCAGCTCCCCGACCGAGCACTCGCCGCGCCGGAGCGCCTCGAGGAGGAGGAGCCGCATCGGCTCGCCCAGCGCCTTGAACCGCTCGGCGATGGCGGACGCGTTGGTGTCACTTAGTTCGATCATGCGAGCCCCGAGTAATCACTATACAACTACATAGTAAGTACAACTACCTAGTAATATAAGAATATCTGTCCGTCGGCGCCATCCCCACCGCCGAGCGGATTCCAGTACGTCAGCTTGTGACGCCAGTGGCGTCCGCCGGGAAGAACCGCTGACGGGCCCAAAGAGATACGTACACGAGGCCGATCAGCGCCGGGACCTCTATGAGGGGACCCACTACCGCGGCAAGGGCCTCGCCCGAGCCGATGCCGAAGGTCGCGACGGCCACCGCGATGGCGAGCTCGAAGTTGTTGCCGGCCGCCGTGAACGAGAGGGAGGCGGTTGCCTCGTAGTTGAAACCCAGACGACGCGAGAGCCAGAAGGCGAGCCCGAACATCACCGCGAAGTAGACGAGCAGCGGCAACGCGATCCGAAGCACGTCCAGCGGAAGCTCGAGGATGCGGTGTCCCTGCATCGCGAACATCAGCACGATCGTGTAGAGGAGCCCAAGGAGTGCCGTGGGTCCGAACTTCGGCATGAAAATGTCGTCATACCACACGGCGCCCTTCTGCGCGACGAGCACCTTCCGCGTAAGGAAGCCTGCGACGAGCGGAACACCGAGAAAGATCACAACGCTCCTGGCGATCTGGCCCATTGATACATGCAGCGTCGTGGTGTCGGCGCCGAACCACTGCGGCACGACCGTGAGAAAGAGCCAGCCGAGTACGGAGTAGGTCAGGATCTGAAAGATGGAGTTGAGCGCGACCAGCACCGCAGCCAGCTCCCCGGACCCGCGGGCGAGAGAGTTCCATATCAGCACCATGGCGATGCACCGCGCGAGACCGATCAACACGAGTCCGTTCCGGTACGCCGGCATGTCCGGCAGGAAAAGCCAGGCGAGGCCGAGCATGACGAGTGGGCCGAGGACCCAGTTCAAGAGAAGCGAGGTGCTCAGCAGCTTCGTATCCCGGACGTGCGCCCCGATGGTGTCATAGCGCACCTTGGCGAGCACGGGGTACATCATCCACAGCAGGCCGACAGCAATGGGAACGGATACGCCGTCCAGCTGCACACGGTCGAGCGCCGCGCCGAGATCCGGGTATACTCTTCCGAGGAGAATCCCGATGGCCATCGCCGCGAAGATCCAGAATGGCAGAAAGCGATCGAGCGTCGAAAGGCGCTTGAGGATGGGCGCGTCGGCCCCGGGTATCGAAAGATGCGCGGGCTGCGAAGCGGTCGTCATTCAGGATGCCCGAGCCTTCGCGCGCGCCTCGGCCTCGACGCGCTCCCGATCCAGCGACTCGATGCCACGGAAACAAGTGCGCACGCAGTTGAGGAGGTTCCGGTGCACGGCGTGTTCCGCCTTCGCGAGGTTGAGAGGTGGGTTCCGCTCAACTTCTGGCCAAAGTTCGACCCTGCACAGCCGGACGGAGCCGACCGCTGACCAATAGGTAGAGCAGCGCCAGCACGGCCTGCACGAGCATCAGCAGTCCCGCCAGCACCGGGGCCATCTCCATATCGGCGGTGTTGATGTTGTGGATGATGCCCTGAATCGATCCGCCAGCGCCGATGCATGCGGATAGCCCTTCGCCGGCGAATAGCGCACCCGTGGCGAGGGCTCCCCAGCGATCGAGATCCCCGCGCAGGTACAGAATCGTGTACGCGCCCTGAATGAGGAGCGATCCGCCGATGAACGGCACGATGATCGGAACGTGCTGCCACATCGTCGCCCAGGTAGCGATCAGCACCAGACCGCCGGCGCAGTTTGCGATCGACGCAAGCATCACGAGCAGTCGCAACATCAGCATTCTCCGTGAGGGTAGCGGCTTCAAGATAGGGGGGCAGTGGTCATTCCCCGCTCTCGACCGGTGCCCCCGCAGCCTGCCACGCCCGCCAACCGCCCGCCATCGACGCGACCTTGGTATATCCCATTTTCTGTAGATTGTCCGCCGACAGCGCGGCGCGAAAACCGCCGCCGCAATAGAGAATCAATTCGACGTTCTTGTCGGGAACGCGCTGCTCAATGTCGCGCTCGATCACGCCCTTCCCCATGTGCTCGGCGCCGCGGGCGTGTCCCGCCTCCCATTCGCTCTCCTCGCGCACGTCGATGAGCTTCGCCTTCCCACTCTCGAGCTTGCGACGCGCTTCATCCACGTCGACCTCGCGAACGCGCGAGATCGCGTCGTCGACGAGCTTGAGGAATGCGGGGGAATGCCTCACAGGCCCACCGGGGCGCGCTTGCTGCTCAGCTGCCTGAGGCCCAACTGAGCGCTGCGCCGCGCGACGAGCTCCGCGGTCGCTACCGCTGCCGCGGACAGCGCCGCCCACGCCAGCGCCTGAGACCAGCTATCGCCTTTCTTGAAGCGGGGAGGCTCCTCGTCCTTCCAGGCACGCCACCCGCTCTCCAGTCCACGCTCCATCAATCTCCCCGCCACCATCGCCGCCGCGGCCCCGACCAGGAGCCAGGTCGTCCGCCGTGAATTGCTTTTGCGTCTCACCTGCACCGTCCTCGAGTTGTTCGAAGAAATGAGGCAAGCGCGGTGCCGCGCCCGAGCGTTTGCCGGCTATCCGCTGGCGCTCGGCGCGGAGCTAGACGTGACAGCTCGCCAGTCCGCGCTTCTCCAGATAACGCTGGTGGTAATCCTCGGCGGGATAAAACGTGGAAGCCTCGGTGATCTCGGTGACGACCGGACGGCGGAATCGACCGCTCGCCTCGAGACTCGCCTTCGACTCCTCGGCCGCGCGCTTCTGCTCGGGCGTGTGGTAGAAAATGGCGGAGCGGTACTGGGTGCCCACGTCGGGACCCTGGCGGTTGAGTGTCGTCGGGTTGTGATTCTCCCAGAACACGTCGAGAAGCTTGTCGTAGCTCACTTCGGCAGGATCGTATTTCAGCTGCACCACCTCGGCGTGTCCCGTTCGTCCGGTGCACACATCCCGGTATGTCGGGTTAGCCAGTGTGCCGCCGAGGTAGCCGACCAGCACGTCCCTGACGCCCGGAGTGTTTCTGAACGTGACCTCGACTCCCCAGAAACAGCCCGCTCCAAAAGTTGCCAGCTCTGTCACCAGCCCTCCCGCTTTTTCAAGGAAGTGATGTGCGCGACGTGATGCCGTCCGTGCCACGCGTACAATCCAAGCATCTGCTTTAGTGTAAGTACCCGGCCGTGTTCCGGATGCCGAAAGGCGCGGTTGAAGTCAGCGGCATCCATCGACCGGAGAAGGGCCACCCAGCGCAGGTGCAGCGCGTCGAGCAGATCGAGCGAGACTTCTATCGGCACCGTCCTCGAATCAGCGAGCTCGGCCCACGCGGCCTCGTCATACGGCTTGATCGTCGGCTCGTCTTCGGTGAGCGCGAGCTTGAAGCGCGCGTATGCGTTCAGATGGCTGTCGGGGACGTGATGAGCCAGCTGCTTTACGGTCCAGCCGCCGGGCCGGTATCGCGTCTCGAGCTGATCGCGGGAGAGTCCAGCGACTGCTGCGCGCAACGCACCAGGGGCCTCGGCGATCGCGGCGATTAGCATCGGGTAATCGGCCTCGTTGATCGGTACCTCGAAGTCGAACTTCCCGACCGGATAGCGCAGGTCGGTTTCCTGAACGGTACTGGTCATGGCAGTGAGTTAGGCGATTCGCTCCGGCATATGCACCGCCACCGCGGATCCGTCCGCGATAAAAGCGGATGCAGGAGCTCCGGAGATTATACTTGCAAACGGCTCGTCGTAGAATTCCCCCAGCGGGCCCTCGAGCTCCCAGCGCGCGTCGGGCCAGACATGCCAGCGCGCGTGCTCCACCCGATACTCGATCGTGCCGCCGTTACGCTGTCTGGTGTACCCCCACCCGCGCTCGGAGAGAAACTCTTCGTCCGAGCCGGCTTTCATGTCCCGCGCGGGTCCCTCGATGTGGAGCGCGAGGCGGCACCGGTCGGGCGGCCCGCCAAACACATATTCGACGCTCTGGAGCTCGCCGTCGGTGTCGACGATAGTGTGGTCCATTGGGACCGTGCGATACGGCTCGTTGTAGGTGAGCCTCGCGGTCTCCGCCACGAGTGGGAGGGGGACCATTTCGCGAATGAACACCACGCCCGCGCGTGATTCCTCTCCGACCCGCCGAACGTAGAAGCGGAGGTTTACTTCCTCGAAGTTCTGATGGAAGAGGGCCGGCACGCCCAGTACGTGTGTGTCGAGAAAGAGGAAGGCGACGAGACTCACGAAATGACGGCCGCCCCGATCATCGAGCTTCGTTCCCCTTGGCAGGTGGGGCCGGAGGACACCGGGATCCACCTCGAAGTTGAGCATCGCGAGGTAGCGCCAATCTGCGGTCAGGAATGTTCGCGTCACTCGTTTCAGTTCTCCGAGCTTCCAGGTATCGCGGCGCCGCGAAGCGTTAACACGCTAGCTACAGCCTTCTACCCACTTTACCTCTGGAAGGCGCCCGCCGCGGAACATCGTCACGCGCTTGCCATCGGTCTCGAAGACAATCGCCTTTCCGGCACTGGCGCTGTCGCCCACCACGGTCATGTAATGCCCGCCTTCGATGTACTTGTGCGGCTCGACCTTCACCTCGTCGCCGTAGATGCTCTTTATGCGGTCTTCGGTGTCGCCGATCTTCGCGCCGTCCTCGGTGGTGACCGATCCGGTATCGACGTCAATGCGGGCGATCTTACCCTTCACCACCATCACGCTCACGCCCTCGGGTATGCCGGCGCCCACCGCCGGGAATGCGAAGTCGCACCGTGTGTTCATGGTCGGATTCTCGTTGAGAAGACCCATGTTGATCGCGTCGTCCAGGTTCATGCCGATCAGGATCTGCCCGAGTCCCTCTTCGCTGAGCGCGAGATCGCTGACGCTGTCGTGCGCGGCTCCGTTCGGTCCGTTTCGGCCCTTCACCGCCTTGTCGTCGTCTCTGTTGCACGCAGACGCGAGCAAAGCGAGAACCGTGATGACCGCGATTGAGCCCAGTATCCGCCGCTGTCTGTTCATGATCGTCCTCCGCCGCCGGCCGCGTGGCCAGAGCGCCGAATGATTAGGTACCGACCTGATGGAATTTTTCCTGGTAGCGCGCGATCGATTCATTGATCACGTTCGCCGCCACTTCGCTCTTCTCCCAACCGATTATCTCCACGCGTTTCCCTTCGAGATCCTTGTAGATATGGAAGAAGTGCTCCACTTCCTTGGGGAATGAGTCCGTAGTCGCCAGGATAGTGGACCGCGGAATAGAGAACCCGGTCCAGGCGAATCATGCCAGTCGCCTTGTCCAGCTCGTACTTGTTCCTGCTGCCGCGCGGAATCTCGATCACCGCCGTCACGTTGTCGGGTGGATGTCTCCCGGCCGGCAGATCGTGCCATGGATTGATCACGTAGTCACGCGCTCCATCGTGTCGCGATCGAACTTCTGCGGCAGCTCGTTCTGTCCGTGGCGCGCCGACTGCGCGGCTGGGGTGGAGAGGGTCCAGGTACCGAAGCCGACCTCGCTCGCCTTGATGTCGGTCCCGGGGAACAGCCTATAGCGCATTTTCAGGTAGTTCGTGGGGGAGCGTACAACTTAACCGCGCGGCGACGGGCGCGCCGCCCACTCCATGCTGGGTGCTCTCTTCGAAGGCAAAATGTTCAAGTCAACGCGTCTAGTACCTCGCCTCCCCCTAGCTCTTTCTCGCAGTTGTTTTTCAAATCCTCAAGCCAGACGGTTACCTCAATTTGTTGATCCACTCAACGATCGCGGGAGTCAGCTCGGGAACGACGGGAATCGTCGGATCAGCGTAAAGCTTCGTCTGCGCCATGCGGTCATCGCTGGCGGCCGCTCTGAAAACGTGGTTGGCGGCGGGAATCAGCACCAGCTTCGCGGCGGGCTGCGCCGCTTTGAGAGCGCGCGCGTCGGCTTCACTGATCTGAATGTCCCGTCCTCCCTGGACGATCAGCACGGGCACTTTGACTTTCGCGATCTCCACGCCCGGATCGTACTTCACCCAGCTCTGCATGAACTTGCGATTCGTCGGCAGCAGCAACGGTCTGAGGCCCGGGTGCACATCTCCCGGATCCTGGCCGCGCAGGTAGCGGGCTGATGCCGAATCCCATTTCACGATCTCCGCCGGCGGCAGCTGTTTGGATATCTGCTCCCGCAGAACCGGCATGATCGGTCTCCCCGCTCCAGACATCATCACTATTCCAGCCGCGGGTGCGCCGCGATTCACCGCCTGCAGAACCAGCTCGGCGCCCTCGCTGTGTCCGATCAGAATGACTTTCGAGAACCGCCGGTCGGCGACGAGCCTCCTCGCGCCAGCGATCGCGTCGGCGATGAAATCGTCGATCGAGGTCGAGGCGAGATCGATTTTCTGAAGATTGTCGCCGAGCACTCGCTTGTCGTAGCGTACGGATGCGATGCCAGCGTTGGCCAGCTGCCAGGCGAGGATTGCGTAGAGATTAGAGTTGTTCTGGGCGCGCAACGCGCCCGCGGAATTGCCGTTCCTGTCCGTAGGTCCGGAGCCGGCTACGATCAGCGCGACTGGAATCTGATGGCGGTACTTCGCGGGGAGCGTGAGCGTGCCCGGCAGCGTCAGCGTTCCACTTTGAATCGTGAACGGGGTCTCGATCACGGTCTTCGGGGGCACGGTGTCTATAGCCGCCGCCGTGGTCTGAGGGTGCGCACTGGATGTGCCGGCTGATTGACCCGTGACTGACGCTACCGGAATCGAGCCGAGCGCAAGGGCCGCCAACGACGAGAGCGAAACAAAGGTGAGCGATTTCATGGGTCGATTGTGAGTGAGTACTAACTGGTCGTGCGCGCCGGGGCCTGCTCACGTTTCCATTCGAGATACGAATAGATCATCACTGCTGCCGTAGCGAGAAGTACGACCGTAATGAGGACGACGTGCACCCACTGAACCCACAGAAGCGCCGCAATGGTGATCAGGAGCCCACCCGCCACGAACACCCGTCCGCCGAAGCGGTGCGTTTTCTCCCAGACGCGGTCGCTCGACAACGTCCATGGTGTCCGGATTCCGACGAACCAGTTCGGCCGGGCGCGCGGGAGCAGATTCCCGATCACGATCAAGAGAATTCCAATCCCGAATGGAACGACACGCTGCATCGGAGCGGGATAACCCAGCGCCGCTCGAAGGAGAAGAATGTGCATGCCGAGCAGGAACAGCATCAGCGAGCCGATGATGGCTTCGAACGCACCGCCGAACTTGGCGTAGTTCGCTCCCCGTGGGTCGATCGCCGGCAGGATGCGCACGAGCGCCCACATTCCGAGCAGGAGCACAGGGGTTAGCCACGCACCGAATGCCCGATTGCTCCAGCCATCGGGCCCGCTCATGTTCCAGTGCGTTGGAATCATCTCCGGAAGCCTTGGATAGACGATCGCCGAAGCGGCGAACGCGGCGACGACGATGAGCAATGGGATCCATTTACGCATTTGATCTCCGCGGGCGAAGCCACTTGATGAGATTCTCGACTACGTCCTGAAATACCGTTGTGTTCAGCTCGTACACGACGTGTTGTCCATTCCGCTCGGCCAGGATCAGCTCCGCGTCCTTGAGCACGCTCAGGTGACGCGAGATGGTCGCCCAGCTGGTGCTGAATTTGTCCGCGATCTCCCCCGACGTGCGGGGTCCCGAGCGCAGCAGCTCGAGGATCTCCCGCCGGGTGGGATCGGACAGCGCGCGAAACACGTCGTTCATGGTTGGTTAGTTAGTTAATTAGCCAATCGTCTAATTATACTACGGCGCAGTATTCCGTCAAGTTTCATCCCCGAGTCAGAGCTTGTTGGCTGCTTCCGTGGCGAAATAGGTGACGATGAAATCCGCACCGGCGCGGCGGATGCCGAGCAGCGACTCCATCATCACGCGCTCCTTCTCTATCCAGCCGCGATCGGCCGCCGCGCAGATCATCGCGTATTCACCACTCACCTGGTAGGCCGCAACGGGATAGCCCGTCTCCGCCTTTACCCGTGAGACGATGTCGAGGTACGGTCCGGCGGGCTTCACCATCACCGCATCGGCGCCTTCCTCGATATCGGCGAGTACCTCGCGCAGGGCTTCCTGTGCGTTGCCAGGATCCATCTGGTAGCCGCGGCGGTCGCCGGTCTTGGGCGTCGACTCGGCCGCCTCGCGAAATGGACCGTAATACGCGGACGCATACTTCGCGGCATAGCTGAGGATGGAGACCTCCGAAAAGCCGGCGCCGTCCAGCGAGGATCGGATCGCCTGCACCCTGCCATCCATCATGTCGCTGGGCGCGACGATGTCCGCCCCCGCGCGCGCGTGCGAGATCGCCGCGCGGGACAGCAGCTCGAGCGTCGCGTCGTTGTCGACATCGCCGTTCTTCAGAACTCCGCAGTGGCCATGATCTGTGTACTCGCACATGCAGACGTCCGTGATGACGACCAGCTCAGGAATCTCTTTCTTGAGCGCGCGAACTCCCATCTGCACCGCGCCATTCTCATCCCATGCGGCCGAGCCCGTCGCGTCTTTCGTCTCGGGCACGCCGAAGAGAATGATGCCGCCGACTTTCGCCTTCGCCGCCGCTTCCGCGTCACGAAGCATCTCGTCGACCGACGTCTGATTCACGCCGGGCATCGATCCAACCGGCCGACGAAGTTTTTTCCCATCGCGCACGAAGACGGGTAGAACGAGCTGTGACGGGGCGAGGTGCGTCTCGCGGACGAGATTTCGAAGGGCGGCGGTGCGGCGCAGGCGGCGCGGACGATAGTGCGGAAAGCTGGACACTCTTACTCTGGTTGGGGAGCGGGAAGTTTGGATAGTTGACGAAGCTCTACGAGGAGGCTGCTACCTCCGCGGGACCGGATTTCGGCGGCGAGCGCCTCGCCGGTTGACTCGGGAGA
>JADGQV010000122.1 GCA_017881465.1 Gemmatimonadaceae bacterium | reverse complement strand
CTGCCGGTTTCCGCCGAGACGGGTGTCCATCCGGTCATCCCACCGCCAAAAGAGTCGTTGATTCCGGTCATCAACGTCGTGAAGGCGAAGCCCTGGGCGAACGACGCCACACCCGTGGCAGGCGAAGGACTCACGGTTCGCGCGTTCGCCCGCGGGCTGGATCATCCCCGCTCGCTCTATGTGCTTCCGAACGGCGACGTTCTCGTGGCGGAGACGAATGCCCCGAAGAGGCCGGACGACGGCAAGGGAATTAAGGGATTCTTCTTCAGATACTTTCAGGCAAAGTCTGGCAGCGGCGTGCCAAGCCTGAATCGCATCGTCCTGCTGCGAGATACCGACGGAGACGGTATCGCGGACACGCGCTCCGTATTTCTGTCGGGACTGTATTCGCCGTTCGGGATGACACTCGTTGGCGACTTACTCTACGTCGCAAACAGCGACGCGATCGTGCGCTTCCCGTACACGACGGGCGTGACGAACATCGTTGCGCCCGGAGTAAAATTGGTCGATCTGCCCGCCGGCCGCATCAATCATCACTGGACAAAAAACGTGATCGCAAGTCCGGATGGGACGAAGCTCTACGCGTCGGTCGGCTCCAACAGCAACGCGATGGAAAACGGATATCTGCACGAGCAGACGCGCGCGGCGATCTGGGAAATCGATAGAGCGACGGGCAAACATCGCGTGTTCGCATCCGGCATGCGCAATCCGGTAGGCCTCGCCTGGGAACCCGAGAGTGGGAAGTTGTGGGTCTCTGTGAACGAGCGGGATGAGCTGGGAAGCGATCTCGTCCCCGATTACATGACCGCGGTGCGCGACGGCGGATTTTACGGCTGGCCGTTCAGCTATTACGGCCAGCACATCGATCACCGTATTGAGCCGCAGCGTCCGGATCTCGTCGAGCGCGCTATCGTCCCCGACTACGCCCTCGGATCGCATACCGCATCGCTTGGTCTGACCTGGTCCGGGGCGAGAGCGCTGCCCCCGCGCTTCATCAGCGGCATGTTTGTGGGGCAACATGGGTCCTGGAATCGCAAACCCTACAGCGGCTACAAGGTGATCTTCGTCCCGTTCGCGCATGGGATGCCCAATGGAAAGCCGATCGACGTCTTGACCGGTTTCATTCGGGAGAATGGAGACGCGATGGGACGTCCGGTTGGTGTCGCGATCGACAAGGAGGGCGCGCTGCTCGTCGCCGATGACGTTGGGAACACCATCTGGAGAGTCACCCGCTCTACACAACGTTGATCATTGATCGGGTGCGCGCCCGCCTTGGACTCAGCCGCCCGTCGTCGGCGTGAGCCCCATTTCGTCCAGAAAGCGATGCCCGCCGGTCGCCTTCTCGCCTCTCGACTTCACGCGCGTCATCACCAGCCGATCGATCGTGCGGGTCATGCCCACGTAGAGTAGCCGCCGCGCCTCTTCGAGATCCAGTTTTCCCAGCACTCCGTTTCGCGGCGTCGGAATCAGCTGCTCGTCCTCTACGCCCACGATGTACACCCGCGAGAACTCCAGACCCTTGGTGGAGTGCATCGTCAGCAGGTTGACGCGGTTCCTCTGCCGCTCGGCCCCATCGTACCTGGAAAGAACAGCTCGCTCGAGAAACGCAGATATCTGCGCGGGCAGCTCACCATCGGAGCAGGCTTCGATCAGGCGGCGCAGTCTCCCCATCGTTTCCGGATATCGTTTCTCGGCCGAGCGCTCGGCACGCAGCCGCTCCATGAGCTGGTGGCCGCCGAGGAGCGTGATCAGATCGTCGACAGTCGGGAGGGTGGCATCTCCGCACAGCTCGCGCTCGGAGCGGTAGCGATCAAGACAATCGCTGTGACGCCCGAGCGAATAAGCGGGAACGTACTCGAAGATCTTCCGCGCTTCGTCGCACAGTGAATCGCGATCGCTGAGAGCGAGCGCGATGCCAAGCTGATCGAGGAGATTCACGAGCGCGGTCTTGCGTGCGTACTCGAGCCTCGTTTCGCTCAGCATCGGGAAGAGCTTCGCCAGCGTGCGACAATCGTCGAGCGCGCGGTGAGACTGGCCGGTCGGAATGCCATAATGTTTGGCGAGGTGCTCGAGCCGCCGGCTGGTGGCGTGCAACGTCCGGGCGAGGGGGAGCGTGTCGTACGTCGAGAAGTCCGTTCCGTGCGGAAGCGTTGCCGCCATTCGGCGCAGGATCGGAAAATCGAACATGTAGCCGTTGTGCGCGACCAGCACGTCGGAGCCGCAGAAGGCCCGGAACTCCGGCCACACTGTCTCGAAGGACGCCGCGTCGGCCACATCGGTTTCGGAGATCCCGTGCGTCGCCATCGCGCCGGATGTGATCGGTACCCGCGGCCTCACCAGCGTCCGGTACTCGTCCACGATCTTGCCGTTTCGCACGCGTACCGCGGCGATCTCCACGATCTCGGCGCTCTCGACGTCCTTGTCCGTGGTCTCGAGATCAATGGCCGTGAAATCGCGGAAAGTGCTGGCGAATAATTTGGTGCGCACGAGCTGCGCGGTCTTGAAGAGTCCGAGGCCGAATCCGAGCGAAGGGAAATCTTCCGGCCTGATGCGCTGCGCGTCGGCGGCCGGCGCTCCGCCCAGAGACACCGAGCGCACGCCCATCTCCATCAGCATTTTCTTGGCGGCAATCTCAGCGCCGCCCGAGCGCGGAATCCACACCGATCGCCCGTCCTCGATGGTTCGCCGAATACGCTCGGCCATGCCGACCACTTCTTCGTGCGACGCCGGGTCGCTCAGATCTTCCTGATGCTCCTCGAGAATCGTGCGGTAAGCGCCGACTTTCTCCGAAAGAATGTCCTCGACGAGCGATCGCAAAGAGGTGTGGCTCTTGCCGAGGGCATCGAGGTTTTGCAGGGCGTAGTATCCACGCCAGATTTTCTTGGCATCTCCGTGCTCGCGCGGAAGCGTGCGCGCCATGTGCTCCAGCTGCTGGACGAGACCACGGCCCGTCTCGTCCGCCCACGCGCGGGCGCTGTCGAAGAGCGGGTCTGGGAGAACGGTCTGGTAGAACAGCTCCTGCTGAATCTCGTCGCGCGGATTCGCGATCACTCGCAACGCGGCGAGCACGTAGGCCACGATCTTGTCATCCGCGAGCGCGCGCCCCTGCGCGAGACGGCAGGGAATTCCTGCGTTCAGGAACGCCGTCTCGAGCGCGCTGCCGATCTTGTGCGTTCGGTAGAGGAGCGCTACGTCGCCCCATCCCAGTGTTCCCTCGTGCGCCGCGCGATCGCGCCGCAGATCTTCCATGATCCAGGTCGTCTCGCGATCATCGTCCGCGAAGTCGAGCGCAGTGACAGGGAACGGCGAATCGTGAATAGTGCGCTGGGCCTCGCGGTTCTCGAAGATCGATTCGTTCATCGCGATCAACCGCCGCGCGGGGTCGAGAACGGCGGGCGGGGACCGGCGGTTGTCGCGCAGGTGAATCACATCCTCGAGTGCGATGCCAAAATCCCTTCTGAAATCATTGAATACTTTCGGATCGGCGCCCGTCCAGGAATAAACCGATTGCTCGTCGTCGCCAACCACGAAGACGTGGCGATGCTCGCGGGCCAGCTCGCGGATGACGGCGTACTGGATCGGATTGAGATCCTGGAATTCGTCCACGAGCACGACATCCCACCGTGCACGAACTTCCGCCGCCACGGCCTCGATTCTTAGAAGCTCCGCGGTCTTGAGAACCAGCGTGTCGAAATCAGCGACATTCCGCTCGGCGGTGATCTGCCTATAGCCGTCGTAGTATTTCTGATAACGGTTGCTCATCTGCTCGCCGCGGAAGCGATAGCGCGCGAATGCGTCGAGGACGCTCTTGTGCATCTTCGCCGGCACTTTTAGCCGGCGCAGGACGGATCTCTGATACGGCTCATCGGCGATGCCGAAGCCGAGCTGCAATCCCACGTGCTCGCCGAACTCGCGCAAAAGCTCGGCGCAGAAAGCGTGGATGGTCCCGCGCTTGACGCGCTCCACCCGGGGCCCAAGCTCGCGCGCAAGGCGCTCGGCGATTTCGCCGGCCGCCTTGTTGGTGAATGTGAACACGCAGATCCGCTCGGGTTTGATCTCGAGCTTGTCGATCAGGTATCGGATCCGCTCGATGAGGCAGAAGGTCTTTCCCGCGCCCGGGCCTGCGAGCACGAGTAGCGGCCGTGGTGCGGCCTCAATGGCCAGGCGCTGCGAAGCGGAAGGGATGCGCGGAACAGAAACGGCGTCGGTGCCTACCGACGCCGTTTCAGAGATGGACACTGTGTCCGTTCGCGCGGATCCGTCCGCGCGCGTGGTCGTGACCGTCAGGTGTCCGACGTCCTATAGAAGAAGTGCTGGGCGGTTGTCGGCCCACCATTGGTTCTTTCCCCGGATCGCATCAATTCCCTTCATTTCGCGTGGCATCGTTTCCTTGCCCATCGATTCGACGCTGCGGTGGTCATGGAGTCTCATTGTTCGGCATCATCTCCATAGTAGCGAAACATCTGGCGGGCGCCAGACGGAAAAACAACGACTACAAAAAAACGAGAGACGGACTTGCCAAACACTCATTCGCCCTTATAATGCCCCGTGTTAACTGTTCAGTTAAACCTTATGATTAAGCCAGCCCGTAAGCGCAAGCCCGTCAGGAGTCCGACGGCGGCAAAGATCCCGGGACGTGAAGCAGCTACCGAGCAGCGCATCCTCGCCGCCGCCCGCGCGGTGTTCCTCCGCCACGGAACCGCCGGCGCGCGCATGCAGGAGATCGCGGCGGAAGCCGGCGTGAATCAGGCGCTGCTCCACTACTATTTCCGCACCAAGGAGCGTCTCAGCGCCGCCGTCTTTCAGCAGGTCGCTTCCCGCATATTCCCGGCGCTCGTCCAGACGCTCGGTGCCGAGACCTCGCTCGACGGGAAGATCAACCACTTAATCGCGATCTATCTCGACAACCTCTCGCAGAACCTGTTCGTCCCGGGCTACCTGATCTCGGAGCTGCACCATCACCCGGAGCGCGTTCAGCAGCTGCTATCGGGCGCTATCGGCGCTGACCCGCAAATCGTGATGCCTGCCCTGCTCAAGACTCTCGAGAGGCAGATCAACGAACGCGTTCGCGACGGCACCATGCGACCCATCAAGCCGCAACAGTTCGTGATCAATCTGATCTCGCTCTGCATTTTCCCCTTCGCCGCCCGGCCCATGCTATCAATCGTCTTCGGCATGAACGACGCCGCCTTCATGCGCTTCATCGAACAGCGGAAGAAAGAGCTCCCTGAATTCTTCCGCGGCGCACTGCGGCCATGACATACCGCTTCGTCGTCCTCATCGCGTTTTGCCTGCCCACGCTCGTTGCGCGCGCACATTCGCAGGTTCCAGCCCCCGACACGCTGAGACCAACAGCGGCGGATTCGCTGCGCCCTGGCGCGCTTTCGGATTCGCTCCGCCTTGGCACCCTTCAGGACAGCGCGGTCATGCGCGACCCGCGCGGACGCGAGCTAGCCTTGCTCGCCGAGCAGTCGCGCCTGCGGCAACAGAATCTCGCGGCTGAGAGACGTCCCGCTCTCTCGATCGAAGGACAGACGCAGTACCAGTCCGACGTCGCGCGTATTCCGATCACGCTGCCCGGCGGAATTTCCCCACCTACTCCGCCGCACGATACGTACGACGCGCATCTCGCGGCTGGACAGACGCTGTACGATCCAGGCATCGGACCGCGTCGTGCCGTCGAAGATGCCCAGCTCGCCGCATCGCAGGCGCGGCTGCGCGCCGAGCTCTATCCTCTGCGCCAGAACGTGACCGATGCGTTCTTCGCCACTTTGCAGGCTCAATCTCAGATCGCCGAGCTGGAGCTGGCGATCACAGACCTCGAGGCCCAGCACCAGGTGGCTGCGGCGCGGGTGCGCGAGGGTGCCGCGCTCCCCAGCGAGGAAAAAGCGCTTCGCGCGGAGATCCTGCGGCGCCGCCAATCTCTGGCCGAGGCGAGAGCGAGTCGACGCGTAGCGCTTGCGATTCTTACTGACCTGACGGGCAAGTCGTACGACAGTACTGCGATTCTCGGTTCGACCGATCTCGCTACTCAGGTCGCTCACGCCCGCGATTCGCTCTCGATTCTCCGCTCTCGCCCCGAGTACGAGCAGTTCGCCCGCTCCCGTGCATTGCTCGAACAGCAGGAGAGAGCGCGCAAAGCACAGGATCTGCCACGAGTCTCGGCGTTCGGCCGCGCGGGTTACGGCCGGCCCGGACTCAATCCGCTCAGCACGAAGTTCGACAGCTACTGGCTCACGGGCGTGCAGCTCCAATGGTCGCCCTGGACGTGGGGCGCGGGGAGTCGCGATCGCGAGATCCTCGCCCTGCAGCGGCAGATCATTTCCGCCGAGGAGCAGCAGTTCACCGACAATCTCCGCCGCGGAACAGAGCAGGATCTCGCGACCATGGATCGGCTCGAGACCTCGGTCCGCGACGACGATGAGATCGTGGCTCTCCGCGAGAGCATCCTGTCCGAGACGCGGGCGCGATTCAATGAAGGTGTAGTGACGTCGGCGGATTACGTCGACCGCCAGACCGATGTTCTGAGTGCGCGCACCGCTCGCGCGCTTCACCGCGTGGAGCTTGCCCAGGCCCGCGCGCGGTTCCTCAACACGCTGGGCATCGAGGC